>NZ_BCAK01000005.1:0-162909 GCF_001293905.1 Brachybacterium sp. SW0106-09 | reverse complement strand
TCACCACCGATGCAGTGATCATCTGAAACCGCCATATCGGCATACAGGTACGCCATACGCCACTACTTGACCAGGGGCCCCGCGGCGGGGCGAGAGCAGGGCCGGGAGGGGCGGGGTCAGGCGAGAGCCGCGCTGGGCCGGGCGAGCAGGGGCGGGGCCAGGCGAGAGCCGACGGAACAGGTCCTTGCGAAGGCGAGCGGGACAGGTCCGAGCGGGAGCCGAGCGGGCGCAGGAGCCGGGCCGGGAAGGCGCGGCGCAGGTGGGGCGCGGCCCGTGCGGCGTTCAGTCCTCGGCGATGACGCCGACGGCCTGATCGGGGTGGCGCTGCAGCCAGCTCTCGAGGAAGGGGCAGATCACCAGCACAGGGAGGGCGGCGGCCCGCGCCTCGGCGAGCACGGTGCGCACGAGCACGGAGGCGACGCCCTCGCCGCGGTGCTCGGGGTCGGTGACGGTGTGGATCAGCTCGACCCGGCGCCGTGTGCGCTCGTAGATCATGATCCCGACGACCTCACCGCCCCGGACCGCCTCATAGCGTCCGGCCCGGGCGTTGTCCCTCACGGCGATCGTCTCCCCGGGCCCATGCGCGTGCGCCTCGGGGAGGCCGTCGGCTCCGATCGTCGTGGCGGGCCCCCTTTCGGCCGGTGCCTCCACGCTACGCCAGGCGGACGTCCCTGTCAGGACGCGCAGGCGGGTCGCCCCGCCCGGCCCTCCCGTCGGCCGCGCGCGTGCGACGATGCTGGACGTGATCCCGGACCCCGCGCAGCCCCTCACCCCCTCCCCTGCTCCCGACGCACCGGCACCGCAGAGCACGGCCCCGACCGCGGAGGACTCCGCCTTCTCCCGCGCCGCGGACGCGCTGCAGCGCCATCGCGAGCCCTCGGAGGTCTGGGGCGACGAGCGGGAGGCCGTGAGCCTCGCCCTGCGCTGGGCCGCCTCGCACACCACCGTCGCCACAGACCCCAAGACCACCGCCCGCAGCGCCGAGGAGCTGCAGGCCGAGGTGGGCGCGACCATCACCGAGGACGGCATCGGCGCCGCCCGCGCGATGGAGCTGTTCGACGAGGTGCTGCTGCCGGCGACCCGCTCGAGCGAGGACCCGATGAACCTCGCCTACATCCCCGCCGCGCCGACGCGGGCCGCGGTCGCCTTCGACACCGTCGTCTCCGCCGCGAACGTGTTCGGCGGGATCTGGGAGAACGGCGCCGGCGCGATCTTCGCCGAGAACCAGGTGCTGCGCTGGCTCGCGGACCTGCTGGGCTGGCCGGCGGACGCCGCCGGGGTGTTCGTCTCCGGCGGCACCCAGGGGAACCTCTCGGCGCTCGCGACCGCGCGCGACCACGCGCTGCGCGAGCGGGGCCGACGCCCAGGCGGCGGCTGGGCGCTGGCCTGCGCCTCGACCGCCCACTCCTCGGTCGCCTCCGCCGCGCGACTGCTGGACATGGACGTGGTCACGGTCCCGGTCGACGACCGCGGACATCTCACCGGCGCCGCGCTCGAACCGCTGCTGGCGGAGGATCCGCGGATCTGCGCGGTGGTCGCCTCGGGCGGCACCACGAACGCCGGGATCGTCGACGACCTCGCCTCGGTGGTCGAGGTCGCGCACCGCCACGGCGCCTGGGTGCACGTGGACGGCGCCTACGGCGGCGCGGCGCTGGCCTCGCCGAGCGCGCGGGAGCGCTTCGCGGGCATCGAGCAGGCCGACTCCTTCATCGTCGATCCGCACAAGTGGCTGTTCGCGCCCTACGACTGCTGCGCCCTGCTGTACCGGGATGCGCGCCCGGCGGCGGCCGCGCACTCCCAGCACGCCGCCTATCTCGACTCGATCGACCGCGGCGAGTCCAACCCCTCGGACCTCGCCGCCCATCTCTCCCGCCGCACCCGCGGCCTGCCGCTGTGGTACTCGCTGGCCACCCACGGCACCGCCGCCTATGCCGCGGCGGTGGACCGCTGCCTGGACTCCGCCCGCACCGTCGCGGAGGCGATCCGTGCGAGCGAGCACCTCGAGCTGCTCATGGAGCCGGAGCTGTCCGTGGTGGTGTTCCGTCGGCCGGGATGGACGCCTGCCGCCTATCGCCGCTGGTCGCAGCGCCTGTCGAAGGACGGGACGATGCTGTGCGTGCCCACCGCGTTCCGGGGCGAGATCGCGCTGCGGCTCGCCTTCGTGAACCCGGCGACGGATCCGCGGGCCGTGATCGCGGTGCTCGAGGAGACGATGCGGGAGGCCGACGGGAGCTGAGCGCTCAGGCGCTCCCCGCCCGCTCGTCGCCGTCGCCCTCGGAGTCGCGCCCGGCCCGCGCGTCGGCGTCGCCCTCGGCTCCGTGCCCTGCCCCGTGCCCGGCCCGCTCGGCCCCGCCCTCGGCCTCGCGAGCCGCCTCCAGCTCCGTCACGAGCCTCGCGACACGGGCGGCGTCCTCGTCCCGGCCCAGCGCCTCGTAGGCGGAGCGGGCCCGGCGGGCGGCGCGGCGCGCGGCCGCGGTCTCGCCGCGCCGGGCGAGCAGGTCGGCGTGGCGGTCGTCGAGATAGGCCGCCCAGTAGCGGGCGCGCGCGTCGTGCCCCTCGGGCATCCGCCCGATCGCCTCGAGCACCTCGCGGCGGCTGGCCTCGTAGCCGGCCTGGTCGGTCCCCTGCTCGCCGCGGGCGAGCGCATCGCCGGCGACGATCAGCACCCCCATCCGGGCATCGACCAGGTGGTCCCACAGCAGCTCGGGCGGCAGGTCCCAGCCGGAGTCGGGGCGGGTGCGGCGCTCGATCTCGCGGGCGGCGACGTGCACCGCCCCGGGGCACCCCAGGTCCAGCGCCCGCCGCATCGCCAGGGCGTTCGCGCTGAGCTCGGTGCGCAGCCTCTCGGAGCGCTCCTCGCGCGGGGTGTCGAGCTCGTCGACGAGCCAGCGCGCCGCCGCGGCCAGACGCTGCAGCTCACCGAGGGAGGCGGCGTGGTCGCCGGCGCGCTCGTGGAGGCTCGCGGCCAGCCGCGCCGCCTCGAGCAGGGAGCGGTGGTCACGGTGCTCGCGGGCGAGGGCGCGGGCCTGTTCGAGCGGCACCCGCGCCGCGTCCAGCCGCTCGGCCTGGAGGCGCTGGGCGGTGACGGCCAGGAGCGGGGCGATCCGCAGCCGGTCCTGCTCGAGGGTGCGCTGGAGGGAGACCAGGCGCCCTGCGGTGAACCCGGCGAGATCCGTCGCGCCGGCCGCCATCAGCGCCTGCAGCAGCGAGGTGATCAGCCCGATCCGCAGCGGGGGGTCGTCCACGTCGGCGAGCCCGCCGAGCGCCTCGAGGGCGTGGTGCGCGGCGACGACGGGCCGCTCCTGCCGGAGCAGGCGGGCGAGGAGGGCGTGGGCCCCGGTCTCCAGGCGCCACGGGTCCGCGGGGGCCTCGCCGCGCTCCGTCGCCTGCTGCGCGGTCAGCTCGAGCACGTCGAGGGCGAGGCTCACGGCCCCGTCGACGTCGCCGACGGCCTCGAGGGCCTGCGCGAGGCGGAGCCGCAGCTCGCGCTCGGGGTCCTCGAGCAGCGCCTCGCGCACCTCGGGAAGGGCGGCGAGCGCGGCACGGAGCCGGGCCACGGCGCGGCGCGGGTCGACGGTGCCGCCCCGTCCCCCGTCGGTCCCGGGCAGGGAGCTGGCCTCGAGGGCGCGCACGACGGCGAGCATCGGGGCGGAGGCTCGGAGAGCCTCGCCGCGGCGTCGGCCCCGGGTCCCGGTGCCCGTCCGCTCGGGCGCCTCGGCGAGGGGGCCGCGCTCGAGCAGGACCTGCACCACGGCCGCGGCCTGCTCGGTGCGGCCGCTGCGATGCAGGAGGGAGACGAGGTCCGCGGAGTCGCTCTCGGCCTGCTCGGCGTCCTCGCTCCGCAGCGCGCCGCGCAGCGCCGCCCGCAGCAGCGAGGCGCGGTCCGCGGGGCGGGCGGTGCGGCGTCGGAACTCCGCGGCGAGGCGGCGCGCCTCCCGGAGGCGACCGGCCGATATGAGATCGCTCACCCGGGCGGCCGCCTGCGCCACGTCCCGGGGACGGGCGAGCGGCAGCTCGGCGGGATGCAGCGCGATGCGCAGCGCCTCGGGTCCGGGCAGGTCCCGCCCGGCGCGGTCGTCGCCCGGCACCGGCAGCGAGGCGGCACCTGAGGTCATCACACGACGAAACCTACCAAGCCGGGCATCACCCCGCCTGACGTCGCGCTCGGGCATCCTCCAGGGCTTCTCCGTACACTGTTCCCGGTCGCGCCGCCGCGGTGCGGGGCTCCGCGCCGCGCGCCGACCCGATCCTGAGAGAGAGGTGGAAGGTGACCGTCGACCTCACCGCGGACCCGTCGGCTCATGCCGACGACGACAGGGACCGGACCACGAGGGCACGGAGCGCAGAGGCTGCCTCCCCCGAGGCCGCCGCGTCCCCGGGCCCCGTCGGGACCCCGGATCCGCACGCGTCGATGCCGACCACCGGCCGCTACGCCGGCCATCTCCACTTCGACGAGACGATCACCCCCGTGCTGCGCACCGACTTCGACGTCGAGGCGTACACGAAGCGCGGCACCAGCCGGATCGCCGTCGACACCGAGCTCCTCGGCTCCCAGGAGCCGCTGCGCGACCAGGAGCGCCTCGCCCTCGGCGTGCTGCACCGCATGGAGTCCTCCGGGCTCGCCGAGGCGCGGACGATGCTCTCGACCGTCACCGCGAACGAGGCCCGGATCACCGCCTTCCTCGCGACCTGGCTGGTGGACCGCCACTGGCAGGCCCGTGCGCTGCGCGATCTGCTCACCGGCGACCACCCCGTCGAGCGCCCCGCCCCGTCCCGTCGGCCGAGCCGCGTCGCCGCGCTGCGCCGGATCCACGTGGACCGCGTCCAGCCGCTGCTGACCCCGCTGTGGAACGCCGCGGCCGGGGAGCCCGTCGCCGCCGGCCATATGGCCCGCATGGCGATCCAGGAGGCCTCGCTCGTGGCGGGGCTCGACGCGATCGCACGGCGCCTGGGCGGCGAGGCCGAGCGCGTGGTCCGCACCGTGCGCGCCCGCCAGGAGGCGGCGGTCGACTTCTTCACCCAGGAGGCCATCGGCCGCATCACCCGCTCACACAAGGAGGCCGTCGTCGCACGGCTGGTGCTGAGCCTGGGCTCCCCGCTGCACGGCGGCGGGGTGCCCGATCCCGATCTCGACGCAGCGCTGCAGGTGCTGGGCGCGGATCCCCGCGACCGCGCCGGTCTCCACCGCGCCCGACGGGAGATCTCCCGGCTGCTGCCCGGCCCGGACCTCCCCGACGCCCACCTGCTCTCCCTGCCCCGTTCCGGAGCGTGACATGGCCTTCGACATCGATCATTTCGCCGAGACCTCGCTGCCCGTCAAGTACGCGGATCTCGACTTCGACCTCTTCGACGAGCAGCCGCTGGACGCGCAGACGCTGCGGTCCCTGCGCTACATGTGCGACGTCGAGTACCACACCTCCTGCTTCATGCGCGATCTGCTGGTGACCCCCTCGCACCGCGAGGAGGAGGCCGGCGGCTTCATGACCGTGTGGAACCGCGAGGAGTACTGGCACGGCGAAGCCCTCGCCCGGGTGCTCGGCCGGCACGGCATCGTCGTGGACTACGACGAGGTCAAGGCGAAGCGCGTCAAGCTCGGCTGGCGGGCCGCGCTCGGTCCGATGAAGCAGTCCTCGCTGTCGAACCTGGTGGGCAAGGACTTCCTCGCGGTGCACATGACCTGGGGCGCGGCCAACGAGCTCTCCGCCGTGGCCGCCTACCGTCGGCTCTCCGCCATGGTCGACCACCCGGTGATGTCCCCGCTGCTCAAGCGGATCGCGCAGCAGGAGACGCGGCACGTCGCCTACTACACGACCTCGGCGCGGAGGTACCTCGAGGCCTCCGAGCGGGCGCCGAAGCTGGTGCGCCTGGTGATGTCGAAGGTGTGGAAGCCGGTGGGCAGCGGGATGATGGACGAGTCCGAGGTGCGCCACGTGATGAACCACCTCTTCGCCCATCAGGGCGACGAGCTGGACAAGCTCGACAAGCGGGTCCAGAAGATGCACGGCCTGGACGGGCTGACGATCTTCCGCAGCGCCTTCGCGCGCCTCGGCGTGCCCGCCTGACCTTCGGGTTCTTTCCTGAGATCCGTCTCATCATCGATTCATCGACGCTTCATCCGCCGTCGGTTCACTGTTCCTCGTACGGCAGGCCCGCTCCAGGGTCCGCCACGGACCCACCCACCGAGGAGCCCCGAGATGACGATCCTGCACCCCGAGACCACCGCCGCGCCGCTCACCGCCACGAGCCCCGCGAGGGCGCCGCAGGACGTGCGCTCCCGCATCGAGCGCGCCAAGCACGCCTTCTCCACCCGCACCGTCGGCACCCACCTGCGCCGCGCCCGCGAGGTCGAGCTGATCACCGGCGAGCACGTCCCGCAGCCCGGCGAGGTGCTGCTCGCCCGGGTGACGAAGGTCGGCCACCACAAGCGTCTGGAGAGCCCCGTCTCCCGCCGCCAGATCCTCTTCCCCGGCGACGAGATCGTCGTCGCCTACGGCAGCCGCTACGCCGCCGACCAGTTCCTCGCGATGGTCCCCGCGGACCTCGGCCCCGCCCATCTCGCGGCCGCCGGCGGTCTGGCCTCCCGTGTGCTCGAGCAGCACTCCGGCGTCGGCTCCCCCACAGAGATCGAGCCGATCGGCGTGATCCGCGACGAGCACGGCCCCCTCACCCTCGCCCGCACCGCCCCCCACCAGGTGCTGCGCTCGATCACCGCGCGCACCGACCGTCCCGCCCATCACGTCCCCGTGATCGCCGTGCTCGGCACCTCGATGAACTCCGGGAAGTCGACGGTGCTGGCCCATTTCGCGCACGGCCTCGCCGCGGCCGGGCTGCGCGTGGCCGCCGGGAAGGCGACCGGCACCGGCGCGGGCAACGACTACAACCTCTTCCTCGACGCGGGCGCGCACCGCGTCCTGGACTTCACCGACTTCGGCTACTCCTCCACCTTCCAGGTCGACGTCGAGGAGGTGCGCGACCTGTTCCTGTCGATGGCCGACGAGCTCGCCGGCGGCGCCGCCCGTCCCGACGTGGTGCTGCTGGAGATCGCCGACGGCGTCTACCAGGGCGAGACCGCGCGCCTGCTCGCCGACCCCGAGGTCGGAGCGGTCGTGGACCGGGTCGTGTTCGCGGCCGGCGACGCGCTCGGTGCCGTCGGCGGCGTCGCGGCGCTCGCGGAGCTCGGCCGGACCCCGTCGGTCGTCTCCGGCGTGGTGACCAGCTCGCCGCTCGCGACCGCGGAGGCGCGCCGCGCCCTGGACGTGCCCGTGGCCGGCACCTTCGACCTCACCGAGGCGGAGGTGGCGCGCGGTCTGGTCGAGGACCTGCTGGAGGAGCGCCTCGACGATGCGTCGTGACCGCGAGCCGGAGCTGCAGGCGAACGGCCTGCTGAAGAACCCTCCCCCGCTGCCCCCGCTGATGCGGGGACGGCGCCGGCTGTGGCTCGCAGGGCTGGTGCTGCTGGGGTTCGGGCAGGCGGCGCTCGGCGCGCTGTCCGCCTGGGCGCTGGTGACCATGCAGGCCGCCCCGGCGGGCATGTCCCCGATCCTGCTGCGGGCCCTGCTGCTGCTGGTGCTGACCGCGCTGGCGATCGGGGCGCTGACCGTGCATCAGCGCGTGCTCGCCGAGAAGCTCGGCCAGGACTACGTCCACCAGCTGCGCCTGACCCTGCTGGGCGATGCGCTCACTCCCGGGCACTCGACCTCGCTCGGCGTGACCGTCGCCCGCACCACCAACGACCTCTCCGGGGTGCGCAACTGGGTCTCCCAGGGCATCGCCCCGCTGACCGTCGGGGTGCCGCTGATCCTGGGCAGCCTGGGAACCCTCGTCGTGCTGCATCCGCTGCTCGCCGTCGCGATGGCGGTTCCGCTGGTGGTGCTCGGGCTGTGCCTGCTGGTGTGGGCACGGACCGCGCTGATCAAGACCCGACGCATGCGCCGCACCCGCGGCCGCCTCGCCTCCCGCATCGCCGACACCGTCACCGCCTCCGAGGGGATCCTCGCCGCGGGCGGGTCGAAGCGGGAGCTGCGCAACCTGCGCGAGGCCTCCGGGAGCCTGGTGGAGATCGCGGTGGACCGCGCCGAGACCGTCGGCACCCTCCGCGCCGGCGGCGTGGTCGCCTCAACCCTGACCACGCTGCTGGTCGCCGCGGCCGGGATCTACCTGGGCCAGTCCCCGGGCGTGACCATGGCGGCGATGGCCGTCGCCGGGATCGCCTCCTCGCCGGTGCTCGAGATCGGGCGGATCGTCGAGTACCGGCAGACCCATCTCGCGGCCCGGATGGTGCTGGGCCCGGCGCTGGCCGGGGCCGCGCAGCGCCGCCGCCGCGCCGAGGAGCGCCGTCGGCTCTCCGCCGAGGTCGAGGCGCCGCGTCCGGTCGAGACCGGGGACGCGCAGGTGCACCTGCACCTGCCGGGTCTCACCGCGGGCGACTCCCCGCTCGTGGCCGGGCCCCGGGACCGGGTGCGCCTGGTCTCCGAGGATCCGCGCGCCCCGCAGGAGCTGCTGCGCCGGGTGCTGGAGCTCTCCCCCGGCCCCGAGCTCGCCGCGCCGGACTCGGTGTGGGTCGACGGGCAGAACCTGCGCTCGCTCGGCCCGAAGCGGGTGCGGCGCCTGGTAGGCCATGCCGCCTCCGGCACCGTGTTCGAGCGCGGCACCGTGGGCCGGGCGCTGCACTACCGACGCCCCGACCTCGACGCCGCCCACGACCAGGAGATGCTGGACCTGGTGGGGCTGGACATCGACTCCCTCCCCCGCGGGGGTCGCACCCCGCTGCGCCGCGGCGGCGAGCCGCTGGACCGCTCGGACCGGGCCCGCCTCGCGCTCGCCCGCGCGATGTACGGCACCCCGCCGCTGCTGCTGATCGACGGCCTCGAGGGCGACCTCGACGACGACGGCCGGCGCATGCTGGACCGGGTGCTGAGCTCCTATCCGGGCGTGGTGGTGATGGCCGGCTCCGGGCAGCTCGCGCAGCTGCTGGGCGCGCGGGAGCACCCCCTCCACGCCCTGCAGGCCGGGACGATGCCGCAGCACGAGACGGTGGGCGGCCGCCCCGACGGCGAGGACGACGACTGAGGGGACGACGAGAACCCCGAGGCCACCGCAGGAGAGAGCCCGGACGGCGCCATTGCCGTCCGGGCTCGATCTGTGCGGGGACTGCGCCTGTGGGGCGGGCTCAGCCGTCCGCCGTGGGGCGGCGCCGGCCCGGGTCAGTCGTCGACCTCGCCGTCATCGTCATCGTCATCCTCGTCATCATCGTCGCCGCCGCCGCCGTCGCCGTCGCACTTGAGCTCGCCGTCGTCCCACTCGCAGACGCCGGAGGGACGCTGCGGAGGCGCCGGTGCGGGCTTCGCGGGCGCGGGCCTCGAGCCCTCCGAGGAGGACCCGCCCGACGAGGAGCCGCCGGAGGACGAGCCGCCGGAGGACGAGCCGCCGGTCGAGGGGTTCCCGTCGGCCGGGGCGGCGGGCGCGGGGGCCGGAGCGGGCGCCGGGGCGGGTTCGGGCGAGGGCTCGGACTCGATCGCGCCGATGCCGGTGTCGGAGTGGATCCCGCCCACGGGCTGCTCGGTCGCGCTCGGGCGCGGCAGCGCCACGGCGGCGCCGTCGGCCGACCGATCCGCGCCCGCGGCGGCCGGGTCGGTCCCGTCGGCGGAGCGGGGATCCTCCCCGCCGGCGCCACCGCCGGCGCGTGCGTCGCCGCCGGCATCGGAGGCGTCGCCGATCGTGATCCCGGCCCGCTCCTGCGGGCCCTCCTCATCGACCAAGGGCAGCACGGCGAGCGCGGCCGCGGCGAGCGCGACGGACACGATGATCCCGGTGGTGCGAAGAGCCTTCATGTCGGCGAGGCTCCCAGCACGCGATGAGACCCCTGTGAAGGGTCGATGAGAGGACTCTCATGAACCCACTTCGTGGGCCGTGGCCTGCGGCGACGCGCCGTCGAGGGGGGCGGCCGGCGAGAGGCGCGGCCGGACCGCGGACGCGGCCGGAGAGGCGCGGCCGGAGAACGGGTGCGGTCTGTGGGGGCGCGGCCGACGGGGCTTCGACCCGCGAGGGCTCGGCCGGCGGGGCGCTCAGGCGGCGGGGGCGCTCAGGCGGCGGGGTCGACCATCTTGTAGCCCGCTCCGCGCACGGTCACCAGGCGGGGCGCGCCGAGCTTGCCGCGCAGGTAGCCGACGTACACGTCCACCACGTTCGAGGCGCCGTCGTAGTCGTAGCCCCACACCTTCGACAGCAGCAGGTCGCGGGTGAGGACCTGTCCCGGGTTCTCCAGGAACACGCGGGCCATGGTGAACTCGCGCGAGGACAGCTCCACCTCGCGTGAGGCGCCGTCGACGGTGCACTCGGCGATACGGCTGCGCAGGTCCAGGGACAGGTCCCCGAGGGTGAGCACGTCGGCGCTGACGGCGCCGGCGCCGGCGGTCGCCTCCCGGGCGCGCAGCTTCACCCGCGCCAGCAGCTCCTCGAAGCGGAAGGGCTTGGCGATGTAGTCGTTCGCACCGCTCTCGAGCCCCTGCACCGTGTCCTCCACGCCGGTGCGGGCGGTGACCATGAGGATCGGGATCTGCACGTCCATGTCGCGCAGCGCCTTCAGCACCTGGAAGCCGTCCATGCGCGGCAGGCCCACGTCGAGGATCAGCAGGTCGAACTCCCCGCCGGAGGCGAGGTCCAGCGCGGCGATGCCGTCCTCCACCACGGTGGTCGCGTAGCCGTTGGCCTTCAGGCCCCGCTCCATGAAGCGCGCGATCCGCGCCTCGTCCTCGGCGATGAGGATCCTCATACCTGCTCCCTCCGGGGTGGCTCGTCGGTCTCGTCGTCGGGTCGGTGCGTCGCCCGCGTCCCAGTATGACTGCTCCCGGGGTCCGCGCCCTCGCCGACAGCCCTGGGGGCCTCGGCGCTGAACTGCGGGAACACGATCGTGAAGGTCGATCCCCTGCCGAGCCGGGAGAGCAGCCGCACCACCCCGACGTGGCCCTCCGCGATCGCCTGCACGATCGGCAGGCCCAGCCCGGAGCCGGCGCCGCGCGCGCCCTCGGCCCGGGTGAAGCGCTCGAAGACGCGACGCTGGTTCTCCTCGGCGATGCCCACGCCCTCGTCGCGCACGCTGACGTGGATCTCCGGCCCCTCGGGCCCGAGCACCTGGTCCACGCCGAACCAGATCCGGGTCCCCTCGTCGCTGTAGCGCACCGCGTTCGCGGCCAGCTGCACGACCGCCTGGGTGAGGCGCTGCTCGTCGGCCTCGGCGACCACGTCGGCCGTGCGCTCCAGGATCCACTCCCGCTCCCCGATGTGCTCGATGCGGGCGAAGGCGGAGCGGGTGAAGGAGGCGAGGTCCACCGGGCGGAGCTTCACGTAGTCGGGGCGGCTGGAGGCGGCGAGCTCGGAGAGATCCCCGACCACGCGGCCCATCCGGTCCAGCTCCTCCATCGCGATCTGGTGCGACTCGGCGACGTCGTCGGGATCCTGCACGTCGGTGGTCTCCATTGTGCCGCGCACGATGGTCAGCGGGGTGCGCAGCTCGTGCCCGACGTCGCTCATGAAGCGGCGCTGCTCGGCGAAGCCCTCCTGGATCCGCTCGAGCATGCGGTTGAAGTTCTGGGCGAGCGCGGAGATGTCGTCCCCGCCGTCCGGGACCTGCACTCGGTGCTCGAGATCCGTGACCGTGACCTGCTCGGTCGCGCCGCGCAGGTCCACCAGCGGCCGCAGCAGCCGCCCGGTGACGACATAGCCCACCCAGCCGGCCAGCAGCAGCACCAGCACGGACATCCCCGAGAACAGCGCCACGCTCTGCCACAGCTCGCGTCGCTGCGCGCCGATGTCGTTGGCGACCACGAACACGCCCTGCTGCTCGTCGCCGGCCACCGAGACCGACGCGATCAGCACGCGCAGGTCACGGCCGTGGGCCTCCATCGGCACGATCACCGTCCTGTCCGGCACCTGCGCGTCGAGGATCTCGGCGAGGACCATCTCGGACTCGGCCGTGACCGCGGCGGCGTCCGCGTGCGAGGCGTCCTCGGGCGGTTCGGGCAGCAGCGCGAAGTCCTGCTGTCGGGGCTGGTAGCGCGGCTCCCCGTCGATGAGGGCGATCACCGACTCGTGGTCGGAGGGAGCGGCGGAGTCGGTGGCGTTGACCAGAACGCTGTCGACCGTGGTGTGGATCGTCTCGCCGTCCGCGTCGGTGGAGTTGGCGATCAGAGAGAGCTCGCTGTGCTCCTGCCACAGCTCGGCCTCGACCCGCTGGTCCAGGGCCCGGAACTGCGCGGCGAAGGTGAGCACGCCCGTGACGGCGAGGCCCCCGGCGATGAACGCGAGCAGGGTGGAGAGCACGCGGGTGCGGACCGTCCAGCGGCGGGGACTGCGCCGGATGCGGGGACGCGAGGAGCCGCGCGAGGTGCGGGGACGGCGCGTGGTGCCGGAGCGGCGCGAGGAGCGGGGGCGGGCGGAGGCGCCGGACCGGGGTTCAGTGCCGGGCCGAGGTCCCGTGCCGGGGCGAGACTCTGCGTCAGGGCGGGGCGAGGTGCGGGGGCCGCGGGGGCGGGTCTCGTCGGCCACCATGTGCTCCTCCCGCTCGTGCTCCGATTCCCACCCGGTCCCGGAGCGGGACGGCGCAGGGCCATGGTCGACCGATGGCGTATACGGCACCACTATGCCAATAACGGCATAGAGGGACGACATGCGCCATCACCTGACCGTCCCCGGGCCGACGAGGCCGGCGGGACGGTGGGAAGGGACAGGCCGGCAGCGGCCGGACCGCGCCGGGGCGGACCGCGCCGGGCAGAGCGGGCCGGACGGGAAGGGGCCGGGCGACGCGTTGGTCGCCCGGCCCCTCGTGGGTCCGCCCCGTGGATCAGTCGCGGCCGAGGCGCCGCTTCACGATCCCGACGATCCCGCCGCGCTCCTTGATCGACCGACCCCCGCCACCCCGGCCGTCGGCCCCGGTGGCGGAGCTCCCGCGCAGGTCGGGACGCCGCTGAGCGAGGTCCCGCTGCTGCTCGGTGGGCGTCGCGGGCCGGCTCGTCGCACGTCGGCCATGGGCCGCGGAGGTGCCGCCACTCGTCGCGGCTCCGCCGGTCGCCGTGCCACCGAGGGTCGCCCCGTCGGCCGTCGTACCGCCGGCCCCGGCCGCGCCGGTGCTCGTCGCGGCTCCGCCGCCGGCCTCGTTCTCGGCGAGGTGGTCCACCGGCGCGTCGCCCTCGGCCTCGCGCCGCTCGGCCTCCGCACGGCCGGAGCGGCCGCTCCGGCGCTCCGCGGTGCGGGCCTCCTCGCGCAGTCGGCGCCGCTCCCCCGGGCCCTCCGCCATCCGGTACAGCACCGGCACGATCACGAGGGTGAGCAGGGTGGAGGAGATCAGACCGCCGATGACCACCACGGCCAGCGGCTGGGCGATGAACCCGCCGTTGCCGGTGATGCCCAGCGCCATCGGGACGAGCGCGAAGATCGTCGCCGCCGCGGTCATCAGGATCGGGCGCAGACGCTTGGAGGCGCCGAGGTGCAGCGCCTCGTCCAGACCCATCCCGTGGCGTCGGTACTGGTTGACCAGGTCGATCAGCACGATCGCGTTGGTGACCACGATGCCCACCAGCATCAGCAGGCCGATCATCGAGGGCAGCCCAAGCGGCACGCGGGTGATGACCAGCAGGCCCAGCGAGCCGATCGCCGCGAAGGGGATCGAGGCCAGCAGGATCAGCGGCTGGATCAGCGACTTGAAGATCCACACCAGCAGCACGTACACCAGCAGGATCGCGGCGACCATGGCGATGCCGAGCTGTCCGAAGGTCTCGTCGATGTCCGCAGCGGTGCCGCCCACGGTCGCCTCGACGCCCTCGGGCAGGTCCGCCGCGGCGATCGCGTCGTTCGCGGCGCGGGTCGCGATGCCCACGTCCTCACCGGCCGGCGTCACCGAGACGGTGACCGTCTCGAGCCCGTCCTGGGTCGAGATGGAGGGGCGGGAGAGCTCCTCGTCGACCGAGGCGACGTCCGTCAGCGGGATCGAGCCCATCAGCTCGAGGTCCTGCAGCTGCGCGAAGGTGTCCACGCTCTCGCCGCCCTCGACGTAGATATCCAGCTCGTCGTCCTCGAGGGTGATCGTGCCGATCGCGCCGGGGAACATCTGCTGGGCGACCAGGCCGACCACAGCCTCCTCGGTCAGCCCCATCCGCGCCGCGGCCTCACGGTCCACGGTCACCACGGCCGTCGGCTGGTCGCCCTCGAGGTCGGAGGCGACCTCGGAGACGCCGTCCGGCAGCGGGTCGAGCTCGGCCAGGATCGCGTCGTTCGCGGCCTGACGGTCCTCCGCGGTGGGGCCGGTGATCATGATGTCCACCGAGTTCGAGCCGGTGGGCGAGGCGACGTCGGCCGCCTCGACCTCGCCGGGCTCCGGCAGGGCCTCCAGCGCCGCGACCATCTCGTCGCTCAGCGCCTCCTGGTCCGCGTCGGCATCAGTGGTGATGGAGAAGCTGACCTCGTTCTCGCCGCCGCCGCCCATGCCGAACTGGCCGCCGCCGATGGTGGTCTGCACGGTCTCGACCCCGTCGATCTCCAGCAGCGCGTCCTCGGACTCGGCCGCCTTGTCGGAGGCCTGCTGGAGGTTGGTGCCGGCCGGGAGGGTCTGGGTGATCGAGGCGATGTTCTGCCCCGTGTCGCCCAGGAAGCTGACGTTGACCAGCGGGATCAGCAGCACGCTGCCGATCAGCACGATCACAGCGCCGCCGAGGGTCAGCAGACGGCGGGGCAGCGTGTCCAGCGTCGCCCGCAGCACGGGGGCGTAGAGGCGGTGCAGCCAGGTGTGCTCCTCCTTCGCCTCGGCGTCCTCTCGGATCGCGGCGACCTGCGCCGCGTCGTCGGGGTCGATGTCCTCGTGGCCCTTCGGGGGCTTCAGGAACCAGTACGCGAGCACCGGCACGATCGTCAGCGCCACCAGCAGCGAGGACAGCATCGCGATGCCGACGGTGAGGGCGAAGGGCCGGAACAGCTCCCCGGCCATGCCCGAGACCACGGCGATCGGCAGGAACACCACGACCGTGGCGAGGGTGGAGGCGGTGATCGCGCCGGCGACCTCGCCCACCGCGTCGAGGATCGCGCGGCGCTTGGTCTTGCCGTAGGCGAGGTGGCGCATGATGTTCTCGATCACCACGATCGAGTCGTCCACCACGCGGCCGATGGAGATCGTCAGCGCCGCCAGGGTCAGCATGTTCAGCGTGTACCCGGTGACATACATGCCGATGAACGCGATCAGCAGCGAGGTCGGGATCGAGATCGCGGTGACCACGGTGGGCCGCACCCGGCGCAGGAACAGCAGGATCACGCCGACGGCGAAGAGCAGGCCCAGCAGGCCCTCCTCGGCCAGCGCCAGGATCGACTCCTGGATGAAGGGGGCCTGGTCGAAGACGACGTCGGCCTGGGCGTCGCCGCCGACGCCGGCGAGGGTGTCATCCAGGACGCTCTCGACGTCCCCGGAGATGTCCACGACGTTGCCGTCGACGGTCGCGGTCACCATCACCACGAGCGACTCGCGGCCGTTGGTGCGCGAGACGGAGGTGGGGTCCTCGGTGGTCTGCTCGACGGTGGCGACCTCGCCGAGGGTGACCGGCTCGGCGGGCTGCTGCGGGTCGGTGCCGGGCTGGGTCTGCTGCCCGTCGGCCCCCTGCGCGCCCTGCTGGTCGGCGCCCTGCTGGCCGCCCGCGGCCTGTCCGTCGGCGCCCTGCTGGCCGGCGCCCTGCGCGTCGTCGCCGCCGGAGCCGGAGGCGTCGTCGGACGGCATCAGCACGATCCCCTCGAGGCTCTCGAGGCTGTCGATGCTCTGCCCGAGCACGACGTCCAGCGTGCGGTCCCCGTCGGTGACGGAGCCACCGGGCAGGGACAGGCCGCTGGCGTCCAGGGCGGTGGAGATGTCGTCCTCGGTCAGGCCGTTCTCGGCGAGCGCGGCCTCGTCCGGGGTGATGCGCACGATCTGCTCGGGCGCGCCGATCACCGCGACGGAGGAGACCCCGCCGATGCGCTCGAGCTCGGGGGTCACCGAGGCGTCCAGGCGCGAGGCGAGATCGGAGGCGTCGAGGTCCGAGGAGACCGACAGCACCACGGCGGGCAGGTCACTGGTGCCGCCAGAGATGACCTGCGGGTCCGCGTCCGAGGGGAGCTGCTCCTCGATGCGGCTCAGCGCCGCGTCGACCTGGTTCGACGAGCGGGCCACGTCGGTGCCGTAGGTGAGCTCGACGGTGACCATCGACAGCCCCGCCTGGGAAGTCGAGGAGGTGGCCTCGACGTTCTCCAGCCCCTGCAGCGACTGCTCGACGGGGCTCGTGATCCGGTCCCTG
This sequence comes from Brachybacterium sp. SW0106-09, assembly GCF_001293905.1. Lineage (NCBI taxonomy): Bacteria > Bacillati > Actinomycetota > Actinomycetes > Micrococcales > Dermabacteraceae > Brachybacterium > Brachybacterium sp. SW0106-09. The sequence continues at coordinate 146,605 of NZ_BCAK01000005.1, read as the reverse complement.
ACCTGCTCGGACGAGGAGCCGGGAGCGGTGGTCATCACCTGGATCTGCGGCAGGGAGACCGAGGGGATCAGCTCCTGGCGCATCGTGGTCATGATGAACGCGCCGATGATCGACACGGCGATGCACACCAGGGCGATGAAGGACCTGTTGTTCAGGCTCAGGCGGGCAAGGCGGTTCATCCTGCTCCTCGGGAAGGCGGTCCGACGGGGTGGGGTCCCGCCGTGGGGCGGGGCGTGGGCCCCGTCGCCGCGCCGCGGGCGCAGGGCGGAGTGCTCCGCAGGAACTGTCTCACGCGCGCCTGTGACCCCGGCACCGACGATGGTCGGATGCTCGTCGCACAATGGTGGGGTGCCCACCCCCGCCTCTTCTCCCGACGAGCCCGACGAGCTGAGGGACGAGGGACCCTCAGGGCCGACGGGCGGAGACCGCAAGGAGCGGACGGGCGGCGACCGCGAGCAGCCGACGGCCGAGCCGCGGGAAGCGCCGATCGCCGAGCCGCGCGAGGAGCGGGCGCGGCGCACCGTCGACCGCGACATCCTGCGCCTGGCGATCCCGAGCCTCGGCGCGCTCGTGGCCGAGCCGCTGTTCGTCCTGGCCGACTCCGCGTTCATCGCCCGCGTCTCGACGACCTCGCTCGCGGGCCTGGGCCTCGCCTCGACCGTGCTCACCACCGTCGTGGGCCTGGCCGTGTTCCTCGCCTACTCCACCACCGCCGCGGTCGCCCGTTCCTTCGGCGCCGGCCGACGCCGCGAGGCGATCTCGCGCGGGATCGACGCCTGCTGGCTCGCGCTGCTCGTCGGCGTCGCCGCGGCGCTCGTGCTGGTGGTAGCCGGGGAGCCGCTGCTGGCCCTGTTCGGCCCCTCCCCCGAGGTGCTCGCCGAAGCGACGATCTACCTGCGCATCAGCGCCCTCGGCCTGCCCGCGATGCTCGCCGTGCAGGCCGCGACGGGTCTGGTGCGCGGACTGCAGGATGCGACGCTGCCGCTGGTGGTCGCCGTCGGCGGCGCGATCGTGAACATCCCGCTGAACGCGCTGCTGATCTTCGGCGCCGGCCTCGGGATCGCCGGCTCCGCGATCGGCACGGTGATCGCCCAGTGGGGCATGGCACTGGTGCTGCTCGCGGTGATCGTGCAACGGGCACGACGCGAGGGGATCGGGCTCGGGCTGCAGCCGGCGAACCTCGTCGCCGTGGGCCGCGACGCCGTGCCGATGTTCGTTCGCACCCTGTCCCTGCGGGTGGTGGTGATCGCCTCGACGGTGGTCGCCACCGGGCTCGGCGACGTACAGCTGGCCGCGCACCAGCTCACCACCACGGTGTTCACGGTGCTGTCCCTCGCGCTGGACTCCCTCGCGATCGCGGGGCAGGCCCTGACCGGGCGGTATCTCGGCGCCTCCGACCCGCGCACCGTCCACGCCGTGACGCGGCGGCTGATGGTGTGGGGCGTGGGCGGCGGCGCGGTCGTCGCGGTGCTGCTGCTCGCGGCGAGCTACGTGGTGCCCTCGCTGTTCACGCCCGATGTCGCTGTGCAGGAGAGCCTGCGCGGGGCGCTCTGGGTGCTGGTGATCACCCAGCCGATCGCCGGGTACGTGTTCGTGCTCGACGGGGTGCTGATGGGCGCCGGGGACGCGCCCTACCTGGCGAAGGTCGGCTCGCTCATCGCGGTGCTGGTCCTGCCCGGCGCGATCGCGGTGGCGCTGTGGGCGCCGGGAGGCCCGCTGGGTCTTTCGCTGCTGTGGCTGGCCTGCAACTTCTTCTTCATGGTGCTGCGGGCTGTGAGCCTGGGGCTGCGGGTGCGGACCGACGACTGGATGCGGCTGGGGTGACGAGACGCCACACCATCCGGGCCGCGCATGATTCTGCGCTCCCTGCGTGACCTCAACGCCATATAAGGGCTGAGGTCACGAAGGGAGCGCAGTGTCATTCGGCCCACCCGGCCGGACGTCCGCGGCCGAGCGCGAACCGTCGGCTCGGGGCCGCCGTCCTGCCGTCGTCAGCCGGCCTGCACGGCCTCGCGGGCGGCGACGAAGGCGCGCACGGCCGCCTCGATGTCCGCCTCGGTGTGCGCGGCGGAGAGCTGCACGCGGATGCGCGCCTGCCCCTTCGGCACCACTGGGTAAGAGAACGCGGTGACGTACACGCCCTGGTCGAGCATCGCGTCGGCGATCCGGGCGGCGAGCGCGGCGTCGCCGAACATGACCGGCACGATCGCGTGCTCGCCGGGCAGCAAGTCGAAGCCCTCCTCGCCCATCCGCCGACGGAACAGCTCGGCGTTGCGGAACAGGGTCGCGCGCAGCTCGGCGCTGCCCTCGACGAGCTGCAGCGCGGTGAGCGTCGCGGCGGTGATCGAGGGGGCGAGCGAGTTGGAGAACAGGTAGGGGCGGCCCTTCTGGCGCAGCATCGCGACGATCTCGCGCCTGCCGGAGACGTAGCCGCCGCTCGCGCCGCCGAGCGCCTTGCCGAAGGTGCCCGTAAAGATGTCCACGCGGTCGGAGACGCCGAAATGCTCGGGGGTGCCCGCGCCGGACTCGCCCATGAAGCCGACGGCGTGTGAGTCGTCGACCATGACCAGGGCGCCGAACTCCTCGGCGAGGTCGCAGATGCCGGGCAGCGGGGCGAGGTAGCCGTCCATCGAGAACACCCCGTCGGTGACGATGACGGTGCGCCTCGCGCCCCTGCCGTCGTGCAGCGCGGCGGCAGCCTCGAGCTGGGTGCGCAGGTCGTCGAGGTCGGCGTTGGCGTAGCGGAAGCGGGCGGCCTTGGACAGGCGGATCCCGTCGATGAGGGAGGCGTGGTTCAGGGCGTCGGAGATGATCGCGTCCTCCTTGCCGAACAGCGGCTCGAAGACGGCGCCGTTCGCGTCGAAGCAGGAGGAGAACAGGATCGTGTCCTCGGTGCCGAGGAAGGCGGAGACGGCCTGCTCGAGCTGGAGGTGCAGGTCCTGGGTGCCGCAGATGAAGCGCACCGAGGCCATGCCGAAGCCGCGCTCGTCCAGGGCGCGCTTGGCGGAGGCGATCAGCCGCTCGTCGTCGGCCAGGCCCAGGTAGTTGTTCGCGCAGAAGTTCAGCACCTCGGCGCCGTCGCGGCCGACGGGTCCGGCGGTGATGCGGCCGGACTGCGCTGTGGAGATGACGCGCTCGTGCTTGAAGGTGCCGGCCTGCTCGATCTCGTCGAGCTCGGCGGTCAGCTGGTCCTTGAGGTCGGTGTACATGGGTGTGGGTCCTTGGGGTCGGGAGCGGGGCTGGGGTGAGGTCACGGGGGTGGGGGGCGCACAATTCTGCGTCCTGTGCGTGACCTCCGCGCCGTATGGGAGTTGAGGTCACGCAGGGAGCGCCGAACTGTGCGACGGGGTGGGGGCGACGGAGACATGGGCCGGCGCCGGGCCTGCAGGGCCGGCGACCGCCCGAGGTCAGTCGCCGACGTCGCTCCAGTCCAGGAGCACCTTGCCGGCCTTCCCCTCGCGGGCGAGGGCGAAGCCGTCCTCCCACTCCGCAGCGGGCAGCACATGGGTGATGGTGCGCTCGATGGCGGTGCGCAGGGTGCGGGAAGTGGAGAGCATCGCGGACATCGCGTTCCAGGTCTCGTACATCTCGCGACCGTAGATGCCCTGGAGGGTGAGCATGCGGGTGACGACCGCGGTCCAGTCGATCTCGAACTGCCGCGAGGGCAGGCCCAGCAGCGCGATCTTCCCGCCGTGGTTCATGTTCTCGATCATCTCCTGCAGGGCGCGGGCCTGGCCGGTGATCTCCAGGCCCACGTCGAAGCCCTCGCGCATGCCGAGCTGCCGCTGCGCGTCGAGCACGCGGGTGGTGGAGACGTCGAGGACCACGTCGGCGCCGCAGTCCTCCGCCATCGCGAGGCGCTCCGGGGAGATGTCGGTGATGGTGATGTAGCGGGCGCCGGCGTGGCGGGCGACGGCCGCGGCCATCTGCCCGATCGGTCCGGCGCCGGTGATCAGCACGTCCTCGCCCACCAGCGGGAACTTCAGCGCGGTGTGCACGGCGTTGCCCAGCGGGTCGAAGGCCGCGCCGAGCTCGGGGCTGATCAGCTCCTGCCCGCCGTCGTGCTCGTGGACCCACACGTTCTCGTGCGGGACGGTGACGTACTCGGCGAAAGCGCCGTCGCGCTGCACGCCGACGGAGCGGACGCGGTTGCACATCTGGCGCCGTCCGGCGCGGCAGTTGCGGCAGGTCCCGCACACCACGTGCCCCTCGCCGGAGACCCGGTCGCCCACGCGCACGTCGTCGACCTCGGAGCCGACCTCGGCGATCTCGCCGTAGAACTCGTGGCCGGGGGTGAAGGGGACCGAGTCGCACATCGCCTCCGCGGAGGAGTCCCAGGCGAGGATGTGCAGGTCGGTGCCGCAGATCCCGGTGCGCAGCACACGCACCTGCACATCCCAGGGCCCGCAGCCGGGCTCGTCGACCGTCGTCCATTCCAGGCCCGCGCCGGGCGTGACCTTGCGCAGTGCGCGCATCAGACCTCCTCGTCCTGCTCCGCGCGGGAGCGTGCTCGGTCGCGTCGGACGGGCGGGACGGGATGGGGCCCGCGCCGGGACGGACCGCCGGTCCGGGATGTGGACCGACGCGACGAGGATACGGGGCGAGCCGGTAGAGGGCGAAGCCGGCGACGGTCCGCCGTGACGGCGACCGCGACGGGCCGCGGTCGCATCGGGGCCAGCGGCCCTCGAGGTCACGGCGGTCCCAGCGGCCCCGGCGCTGACCCCGGGGTCAGCGACGCCAGAGCTCGCGTGGGTCGCGGCCGGGGCGGAAGCCGGCCCAGTCCGCCAGCGCCGTCGCCTCGGGGAAGTTCGCGGCGAGGGCGAACGGGGTGTGTGAGTCGCTGCCGAAGCTGATCGCCTCCCCGCCCTCCTCCGCCCACCACTGCGGGATCCAGGGGCGCAGGCGGCGGGTGTTGATCTCGAGCGCGCGCCCGCTCGCGGCGATCGCGCGCATCGCGCCACGGAACTCCTCCTCGAGCGGGCGCGGGTCGAAGGGGCCCTCGACCTCCTCGGGCCAGTAGCGCACCGCGTAGTCGAGATGGGTGACGACCTCGTGCGGTCCCTCGCCGGCGACCTGCGCGGGCACCTCGGCGAGGTAGTCGCGGATCACCTCGAGGGCGGGACGCCGACGCAGCAGCGTGTTCGGCTCGGCGCGGTGCTCCGGACGCGGGGACCGCGCCCCGTCGGCGGACTGCTCCTCACCGGCGGGCTCCCCGTCGGCGTCCATGCTGTCCGCGGATCCCCCGTCGGCCGACGGGCGCTCGAGCGGGACCGTGTGGAGCGAGCCGATGATGCGGTCGAAGGCGCTGAGGTCGAGCTGGGCACGAGCGGCGTCGGTGCGCAGGCCGGGCTGGCCGAACTCGAGGCCGGTGCCGATCAGCAGCTGCGGGAAGGCGGCGCGGCAGCGGTCGATCTCCTCGAGATAGCCCTCGACGTCGAAGCGCGGCACCGCGACCACGCCGTCCTCCCCCACCAGGTGCCGCTCGTGGTCGGCGAAGTCCTCGGGATCGGTGAACCAGGAGTCCTCGAGATCGAGGTGCTCGGTGAAGAACAGCGCGGGCAGTCCGATCTCCACGGCCCGCGCGCAGGTCGCGCGCATGGTGCCGCGCGCGGCGGAGTCCGGGCCGCCGGTGTCCCAGGAGAACTCGCTGTGGACGTGGCTGTCGGCGGGGAGGCCGGCGGGAAGGGAGGTCATGGGGCCAGGGTGCCAGAGGCCGCGGGGCTCGTCAGCGGCCGGGCCGAGGTTCGGGACCGGGCGGAGTCCCGGCGCGGCGGACGGGACGCGCCCCCGCCCAGCCGATCACGATCCCGGCCAGAAGCACCACCATCGGGAACTCGTAGAGGTGGTCGATCATCGAGTGGACCGCCAGGGCGCTCCACGCGGCGACGCCGATCAGCGCTCGACCCCGCCCCCGCTGGGCGGCCAGGTTCATACCGGCGGCCAGCATCGCCCCGAAGAGGAACACGCCCACCGCGCCGAGCTCCGAGGCGACCTGGAGGACCGAGGAGTGGGCGGCGTACAGCAGCGGGTTGTACTCCGCGATGTCCGACCAGTCGGAGAACGCGCCGGGCCCGCCCCCGAGGACCGGGTGCTGCGCGAACAGGGTCAGCGCGTCCCGCCACAGCGCATGCCGCGCGCTGCTCAGCGACTGGGGTCCGGTCATCCAGGAGGGCCAGCGGCTGACGACTCCAAGCACCACCACGAGCAGCGCGGCGAGACCGACGGCGCCGAGGCCGAGGCCGACGATCGTGCGGCGGGAGAGGTGCAGGCGCCCCCAGGCGGCGAGCGCGGCGGCCAGCAGGACCACCGCGAGGGTGGCGAGGCCCGCCTTGGCGTTGGTCGCGAGCACGACGCCGAGCACGGCGATGCAGGCCCCGATCACCTGGACGAGCTGTCGGCGCCAGGCGATCTGCGCGCGGTCCCATCCCCCGAGGGCGACGTCGCCGGGGTCCCGGGTCCGCACCATCGGCGCCCCGCGCAGGCCCCGCACCCCGGCGCCCGCGCTGCCCTCGAAGATCAGCGCGCCGAGCGCCGCGAGCTGGACCCCCGCTGCGGCGAGGGCGTTCACGTAGGAGGGCACGCCCAGCAGCAGCACCAGCGCAGGAGCGACTACGAGGAGCGACACCACCAGGGGCAGCACCCCCCGCTTCGCGACATGGCCCAGCACCGCCCCCGCCACGAGCATCGGGGCGAAGGCGAGATACTGCCAGGACGTCGCGAGCACCTCGGCGGCACCGCCCTCGAGCCGGAAGCACGTCAGAGCGACGTACACCGTCCATGCCGCGGCCGCGATGAGGACGAACGTCTCCGCCGGGGGGAGCCGGGAGCTCTTCTCGGCATGCTCCTTCATCACGGTTCTCTGCACAGTGACCTCTCTCGGGCTCGGCGACGCCGGGGCTCGAGGAGCCCCTCCTGCATCAGTGGTCCGCCCGATCTACTCATCCACGGCGGGATGGGCTAGATTGAACGTGACCAGTATGTCCGCTTTGAGCAGTTTGGGCCAGGGGGATCCTCGCCCGACCGCGCACCGGGAGCGGGGAGACCCATGACGATTCAGCGCTGCTTCGCGCTCGTGCAGGAGAGATGGCGCACCGCGCTGCTGACCTCGCTGCTCGTGCTCGCGGCCGCCGCCGCGGCCATCTGGGTCCAGGCCCCTGTCTACCAGGCCTCCTCGAGCGTGTTCGTGCGCACCGGGGCGTCCGGCGACGTGTTCGACCGCACGGAGGCCTCCGACTACGCGGTGCAGCGGATCACCACCTACGCCGATCTCGCCACCTCCCCGCTCGTGCTCGACCCCGTCATCGAGTCCCTCGATCTGCAGACCGACGCGGACTCGCTCGCCTCCGTGCTCACGGTCCAGATCCCCGAGGACTCCCTCCTGCTCACCATCTCGGCGGAGGACACGGACCCGGAGCAGGCGGCGCGCATCGCGAACCTCGTCGCGGCGAGCCTGAGGACCGAGGTGTCCGGGCTCGAGTCCGCCTCGGGGCCCTCCCCGATCCACCTGACGACCGTCGCGCCGGCGCTCCCTCCGGAGCACCCCGCACGCCCCGACCTGCCGCTCCTGCTCGGCCTCGCCCTGCTCGCCGCGATCGCGGCCGGGATCGCGGCGGCGCTCGTACGCGGCACCTTCGACGACCGGGTGCGGGACGCCCAGGACCTCACCGCGCTCACCGAGCGCCCGCTGCTCGCCTCGATCCCCGAGGCCCGCGCCGGGGAGCCGCCGTTCCTGCCGCTGGAGGACGTCGCCCCGCAGGGCCGACGCGCGGAGGCGCTCCGCGGGCTGCGCACGACGCTGCGCCACCTGGGGCTCGGCACCGAGCTGCGCACCCTGCTGGTGACCTCCGCGGTGCGCGGCGAGGGCGCGACCAGCACCGCGCTCGACCTCGCCTCCACCCTCGCCCGCGAGGGGCACCGGACCCTGCTGATCGATGCGGACCTGCGCGGCACGTGGACGGACCACGGCCTCGGGCTCGGCCATCGCGACGGGCTCAGCACCGCGCTGCGGGGCGGGGCGGCCTGGACGGCGCTCGTCCAGCCCACGGCGCTCGAGAGCCTCTCCGTCCTCGCCGGCGGCCCCCGCCCGCAGAACCCCGGCGCGCTCCTGGACAGCTTCCGGATGACGACGCTGCTGCGCGACGCCGCGGACCGCTACGACATCGTGCTGATCGACGCCCCGCCCGTCCTCGCGCTCAGCGACAGCACGACCCTCGCCCAGCAGGTGTCCGGGACGCTCCTGGTCGCCGGCAGCGGCAGGGTTTGCAGCGTCCAGCTCTCGATGGCCCTGCGGAAGCTTCAGCTCGTCGACGCGGACGCTCTGGGGATCGTCCTGAACCGCGTCCAGCGCGGCGACCTGGAGACCTACTACGAGCTGCCCCCGCAGGCGGCCGCCGCCGTCCCCGAACACGCCGTGGCGGCCGGTGCGGGGCCCCGCACCGGGCGGCGCCGACGCACCGTCCCGCTGGGGACCGACCTGCAGGGCACGAGCTCCGGGAGCGCCCGGAATGCCTCCACCACAAGGAGTGAAGCGTGAAGACCATCGCCGTCGTCGGCTATTTCGGCTGGGGGAACTTCGGTGACCAGCTGTTCCTCGACACCGTCCGTCGGCGTCGGGAGGAGCTGTGGCCGGGCTCCTCCGAGATCCTGGCCCTGACCAGCAGGGACCTCGGCCGCCATGCGACCGCGGGCCCCCTGGGCGCGCTCGTCCGCGCCGCACACTCCCTGCGGATCCTGCGCCGCGCGGACGTGCTCGCGTACTGCGGCGGCTCCGTGTTCACCGACGTGTCCGGGGTCGACGCGCTGCGCCGACGGCTCCGCCCCGCCCGTGTGCAGGCGCTCGGCGTCTCGGTGGGCCCGTTCGCCGACGAGCAGGCGCGGCAGGACGTGAGGCAGTACCTCGGCGAGTTCGAGCGGATCGTGGTCCGGGACGACTCCTGGACCCTCCTCCAGGAGGACCTCCCCCTCCTGCCCGAGCCGGTCGCCGGCCCGCCGGCGGGCATCGAGCAGGGCGGGGACCTCGCCGCGCTCAGCCCGCTGATCACCCGGGCGGCCGACGACGAGCGCTCCGGGCTGGTGGTGTGCCCCTCCGCGGCCGCCGACGCCGACGTGGAGCTGCTCGCCGAGCAGGTGCTCCAGGCGCGCCGCGCCATGCGGCTGCGCGGGCTGCCCGCTCCGGTGCGGATCCTGGCGCTGAACGGCCACCCCCGCAACGGGGACGAGCAGCTGGTCCGCGCGCTCGCCGCGGCGCTGCGCGATCAGGGCGTCGAGTGCACGACGAGCAGCTTCCTCGAGATCGGCCTCGAGGGCACCCTGGCGGTGCTCGGCTCGGCCTCCCTGGTGCTGAGCCAGCGCCTGCACGGGGCGATCGTCGCCTATCTCTCCGGCGGGAGGTTCCTGATGCTCGACCACCACGCCAAGTGCCGCGCGTTCGTCGAGGACGTCTCCGGCGATGCGGCCGTCTGCGTCCCGGTGGACGCGCCGGACCTCTCCGAGGCGCTCGAGGCGGCGCTCTCCCCCGAGCGGTCCCCGGTGCGGGCCCCGGAGGAGTACATCCGCCACGCTGAGCGCATCTACCTGGGGCAGATGGCCCATGCCTGAGACGCGCACCGCCCCCGCCGAGGCCCCGCCCGGCCGCTCACCCGGCCTTTTCGCCCGCGCCGGGAGCTTCCTGCTCGTCCTGGGCGGGACGATCGGCAGCGGGGTCTCCCACTGGTTCATCGTCTGGTTGATCGCGGCGACCTACGGCGCCGCGGGCCTCGGCGAGTACTCCGTGGTCCTGGCCGGCGCCACCCCGCTGTTCATCTTCCTGGGGCTGGGGCTGCGCAACGTCTACGTCTCCCTGGCCGGCTCCCCGCGCTGGGGGACGTTCCTGCGCTGGCGGGTGGGCGGGCTCGCCCTCGCCTTCGCGCTCCTGGCGGTGTACTGCCTGATCGCGGCGCCCTACTGGGGGATCTTCCTCGGCATGGCGGTGATGAAGGTGGCGGACGGCCTGTCCGAGCTGGCCCTCGCCCGCCTCCAGCGCCAGGGGCGCTTCACGGCGCTCGGCGCGCTCACCAGCGTCGGCGCGGTCGCCACTGTCGCCGCGATCTCCGTCGCCGCCTGGCTGTCGGCGCCCACCGGGGTGCTGCTGGCGTGCGTGGGCGGCGTCTCGCTGACGATGGGCCTGGTCGCCCTCGCCCTCTCGCGCCCGAGCCGGGCCTCGCTCGAGGCCGAGGAGGAGATCGGGGTGCGCCGCCTGCTGGCCGCCGCTCTGCCCATCACGGCCTCGACCGGGCTGATGAGCCTGGTCGCCTCGATCCCGGTGTGGTTCCTCGGGGCGCACACGAGCGCGCCGGAGGTCGGCCGCTTCACGGCCGCCGCCTATCTGATCGTCGCCGCGAACCTGCTCGGCGCCAGCGCGCAGACGATCCTGATCACCACCTACCGCCGCCGGCTCGCCGACGAGGGGGCCGCCGCGCTGCTGCGCTCGATGGGGCGCCACACCCTGCTCCTGGGCGCGGTCGCCGTCCCCGTAGTCGTGGCCGTCGTGCTCCTCGGCGACCCGTTCCTGCGCCTGGTCTACGGCGACGCCTTCGGGGCGAGCCCGCTGGAGCTGCTCGCCTTCGGGGTGACCGCGGCGCTGTGCATCCTCGGCTACCTCAACTCCACCGTGCTGCTGGTCCTGAACTGGTACCGCAGCCAGCTCCTCACCACGATCGCGACCCTGGTGGGCGCGGCCCTCCCGCTCGCGCTCGCCACGATGATCGGCACCACGCAGTGGGTCCTGGTGGGGATCCTCTCCATGACCGGCGCCTATCTCGTCCGCTTCGTCACGGCGCGACTCCTGCTGACCCCGCGAAGGGTGGTCTCCGATGTCCCTCACTGATCCGCACCCCGAGACCCGGCGACAGGGCGAGGAGCCGCCCGGCCCCGAGCTCTCCGTGAGCGTGGTGATCCCGCACTTCAACAGCACCGACACGATCGGGCGCGCCCTGGAGTCGATCGCGGCGCAGACGCTGCTCCCGCTCGAGGTGGTCGTCGTCGACGACTGCTCGGCACCCGAGGAGCGCGAGATGCTGCGCGGCCTGGAGGAGGAGACGTTCCCGTTCCGGGTGCGGGTGCTGGAGCAGGAGCGGAACCAGGGTCCCGCAGCGGCGCGGAACCGCGGCTGGGAGGAGGCAGAGGGCGACTGGATCGCCTTCCTGGACAGCGACGACTCCTGGCATCCGCGACGCCTCGAGCTGCAGGCGCGCGCGCTCACGCCCGCCACACTGATGGCCAGCACGCATTCCCTGGTGCTCTCCGAGGACGACCCCTCCCCCGCCCCGCTGCCGACGCGCGTGCCGGCGCCGGTGCGTCTGGGCATGGGGCATCACATCGTCAGCAATCCGCACACCACCTCCTCCGTGCTCCTGCGCCGCGACCTCCCGGTGCGCTTCACGCCCGGGCGGTTCTACGCCGAGGACTACGAGCTGTGGATCCGGGTCGCCGCCCTCGGCGACGTCCTCTCGGTGCCCGTTCCGCTGGCGTACTTCCACAAGGACCCCTTCGGCACCAGCGGCCTGTCCAGCAGGATCTGGAAGATGATCGCCGGCGAGCAGCGCACCTTCCTGCTGCTGCGGCGCGACGGCGTGCTCTCCCTGCCGCAGTTCCTCGCCGCGGAGGCGATCATGGTCGCCCGGATCGCGCGGCGCCTGGTGCTCCGCGCCGTGCGGGACCTCCCCGGCCGCGTCGCCGGCCCTCGCCGCCCTCGGTCGTCCTGAATCGGACATTCAGGACGAACCTACCCATACCGGGGCATTCTGGGGTAGATTCGTCTCGAGGCGAGGGGCTCCACCGAGAGGCGAGCCGAGCCGGTTGCGTCAGTGAGCACCCCAGCCACCCGAGCACATCGATTCGGACGAGGGGACTCCCGTGGAGCTGCAGCAGTATCTGACGATCCTGAAGGAGCGGTGGAGCACAGTCGCCATCGCGGCCGTGATCGTGCTGGCGGTCGTCAGCACGCTGACGCTCACGCGCACCCCGACCTACACCGCCACGAACCGGGTGTTCGTGCAGACGGAGGCGGGCGGCTCGGTCTCCGAGCGCAGCAGCGGCGTGAACTTCGCCAGCCAGCAGATCATCACCTACGCCGATCTCGCGAAGACGCCGATCGTGCTCGACCCGGTGATCGAGGAGCTCGGGCTGGACCTCACCGCCGAGCAGCTCGCCGATCGCATCAGCACCCGGATCCCCGAGGACACGCTGATCATCGACATCACGGCCTCCTCGGTGGACCCGCAGGTCGCCTCGGCCATCGCGAACGCCACCTCGGAGAGCCTGCGCACGCAGGTCTCGACCCTCGAGGCGCCGACGCAGGAGGCGGCCGCGACGGGGACCACCGAGGACGGGCTCGAGGCCGTCCCCTCGACCGTCGAGCTCACCGTGATCTCCTCCGCCGCGACGCCGAGCTCCCCCGCGTCGCCGAACATCCCCCGCGATCTCGCGCTCGGCGTGCTGCTCGCGCTGCTCGCCGGACTGGCGGCGGCCGTGGTGCGGGACTTCCTGGACAACCGGGTGCGGCGCCCTGCCGACATCGAGGCCCTGTACGACCTTCCGGTGATCGGATCGATCCCCTCGGTGCACTCCTCGCAGAACGTCGCGCTGATCGCCGCGCAGAAGCCCAGCAGCGTGCAGGCGGAGGCCTATCGCGAGCTGCGCACCAATCTCCACTTCATGCTCATCGCCGACAGGATGAAGACCCTCCTGGTGACCTCCTCGCTCTCCGGCGAGGGGAAGTCGAGCACCGCGATCAACCTCGCCCAGGTGCTCGCCCAGGCCGGGGACCGCGTGCTCCTGGTCGACGCCGACCTGCGCCGCCCCTCCCTCGCCACGGAGCTCGGCCTCGAGCGGACCGTCGGCCTCACCACCGTGCTGATCGGCGATGTCGAGCTCGACGACGTGACCCAGCCGCTGGAGACGGCGGGGCTGGACGTCCTCACCTCGGGCCCCATTCCCCCGAACCCCAGCGAGCTGCTGGGCAGCGAGGCGATGCGCTCGCTGCTGGAGGCGGCGTCCGAGGCGTACGACTACGTGGTGGTCGACACCGCTCCCCTGCTCGCCGTCACCGATGCCGTGGCGCTCTCCCGCTTCGTCGACGGATCGCTGGTCGTCGCGCAGTGCGACCGGGTCAAGAAGCAGCAGTTCGGCGAGGCGCTCGCGAAGATGGACTCCGTCGACGCCCGAGTGCTCGGCGTGGTCGTGAACAACGCGCCGCGGGACGTCCGCGACGTCTACACCTACCTCCCCGACGAGGAGTCCTCCGAGCCCGCGGTGAGCGTGGTGCCCGCCGAGGATCGTCCCGCGGAGGCGTGGCCCGAGGACGCCCGACCCTCGGGGTCGGCATCTTCCGAGCACCGGCACGAGGAGGCGCTGGAGGCCGAGGAGGCCACCGGCGACCGTCCGGAGGCCCTGCCGGCCGCCCGGGCCGCACGCCCGACCGCCATGCACGGCGGCCGCCCCGCCGCGCCGCGGCGCCGTGCGGTGCGCCGTCCCGAGGCCACGCGCCCCGACGACTCCCGGCAGTCCGGCTCCGATCGCTCCTCCGGTGGCACCCACGAGGCCGACGTCCCGGCCGGCGGCCCCGCCCTGACCGTCTCCGGCGGCGCAGGTCGACAGGGGGCCAGGTCCGCATGACGACCGATTCGATCGATTCGATCCTCGTCGTCTGCACGGGGAACATCTGCCGCTCCCCCGTGGGCGAGGGGCTGCTGCGCCATCGCCTGGCTCCTCGGCGCATCGCCGTCAGCAGCGCAGGAACGCACGCCGTGGTGGGGCGCCGTCCGGTCCCGGAGGCGATCAGCACGGTGCTGGAGTCCACCGGCGAGGAGCTGCGCGGCCCGGGCACGCAGCTCACCCTCGAGGCGGTCGAGTCCGCGGATCTCATCCTCACGATGAGCACGAGGCAGCGTGCTTCCGTCACCGCGCTCTCGCCGCGCGCCGTGCGACGCACCTTCACCCTGCTCGAGTTCGCGCGGATCACCGAGCTGCTCGGCGACGACGAGGTCCACGACTCGCTCGCCGATCTGGTGCGCGCCTGCGCCCCTCTCCGACGGCTCGCGAACGCGTCCCGGGCGGAGATGGACATCGCCGATCCCTACGGCGGCCCGCCGGCGGGATACGTGAAGAGCTTCGGCATGATCGCCGCGGCGGTGGACACATCGGCCCGTGCGATCGGTCGAAGCCTCGAGGAGCCCCTGCCGAGCTGAGAGCAGCGTCGCTCTGCGCCCGGTGGGCGAGGGGACGAGGGGGCGTGCGCCGTTCAGGCGCACGCCCCCTCGTCAGTCCGTCGGCACGTGGAGCCGCTGCTCCGTCCCGCCGCCGGCCCGTCAGGCTGCCGCTCGGTCCGTCGGTCCGTCGGCAGCGGCGCCCCGTCGCTGCTCGTCGGCAGCGCCCGTCGCCCCTCTCGGGGCCGGCGCCCGTCACTGCCCGAGGTAGGTGCGGTACGGGATGACCTCGCCGTAGTTCTGGACACCCAGGGCGTAGTAGGCGACCGCGGCCAGGAGGACCAGCAGGGTGATCAGCGTGCGGTCCTGCATCTTCGCGATGCGGTTGGGCACGAGCAGGATCGCGAAGATCCCGAAGTAGCCCGACAGTCGGCTGAGCACGATCGCCTGGGTCCCCACGATCATCAGGGCCACGCCGGCGAGGACCAGCACGGCGAGCTGCGACTCCAGGCGGGTCAGCGGCGCCTTCCGACTGCCGACGAACACGACCAGGATCATCAGCGCCAGGTAGGCGAAGATCGACAGGTACGAGCCGATGCCCGTCTGCCCCGAGTCGAGGTAGTCCCCGTAGCGCGGGTTGAGCACCTCGAGGAAGGAGACGAGGAAGGGCGCGGCCCGCACGCCTGCCGCGGCCACCAGCGCGCCTCCGAGGAAGAACAGCGTGGTCTGGACGGTGGGCCGCCAGCGGCGCACCACCAGCATCACGACGATCGCGAGGATCGCCGTCATGTGGAAGCTGAGGGCGATGATCGCGAGCAACCAGAACACGACGTTCTTCCTGCCCAGGTAGGTCCAGGCGAGGAAGAGGAGCGCGACGGCGATGTACTGGCGCAGCGCGTTGAAGGACGAGGTGTACTCGAAGGCGACGAAGAGCGCGACGGCGAAGCCCGGATCCATGGACAACCGCTTGATCCCGAGATAGACGGGCAGCACGGTCAGGACCGCCGCGACCCAGAACAGCGCCTTCGGGTCCTCCGTGAACGTCTTGATCACCAGCATCAGGAGCGTGTACCCGACCTCCTGCGTGGACTCGGCGAAGTCGCTCGCCCAGTCGTCGGGGTTCATGCTGTTGAAGACCAGCTCGTAGGTCGGGTAGTCGGTGCCCACGTCGTAGCGGAGTCCGGAGAACGCGATGAGCACGGTGACGGCCGCGGCGTCGAAGACCGTCCATCGCCGTGCGGCCCGGGCGGTCTCCTCCTCGGTGACGATCGCGCCGGCGGACCGGGCGCGGTACCTGGTCGAGCTCGCCGTCCTCGTCGCAAGGCCGAGGCCGCCGGAGCGGGGACGGTAGCGGGACGCGGAGAGGCTCTTCGTCCCCGTCGCCCTCGCGCCGGCTGTCCTCATGCCGGGGGTCCTCATGCCGCCCGTCCGGGCCGGGGCGTCGGCCGCCTCCGTCGAGGACGTCTCGCGCGGGTTCTTCAGGGCGACCCGGAAGCTGAGCGCGGCGAGCGCCGTCACGACCACGAGCAGGATGAAGTACGGCGTCATCGGGTCCCTCCCCCGTTCCCGAGGCCCGCGGCTCCCCGTGCGGCGGGCGGATGGCTCACAGCGCGTACCTCGTCCCGTGCGGGTACTCGCCGCTGATCGTCGAGCGCGCGAACTCCAGCAGGGTGTCCGCGGCATGGACGTAGGAGAGGGTGGACGCCTCCGGCAGGGCGGGGCCCTCGCCGCGGGCGGCGCCGAGCACGCGGTCGGCGAGCGCCTCGACGTCGTCCTCGGGGGCGAGCTGCACGGCGGGCAGGTCGCGCACGCCCTTGACGTCGAAGCCGACGACGGGCAGGCCGATCGCGATCGCCTCGAGGCCCACGCGCGGCAGGCCCTCCCAGCGGGAGGTCTGCACGAGCACGTGGGAGCGCTCGAAGTGCGGGACCGGGTCGGCGACGCCGTGGCGGATCACGAGCCCCTCGACGTCGCTGCGGGAGCTCGGGTCGTCGAAGAGCTCGCCCTCGCCGAGCATGTCCAGGACGACGTCCACGCCGCGGTCGCGCAGCACGTGCGCGAGCCGGACGGCGGCGGCGGGGTTCTTCCGCTCCGAGAACTCCCCGCACCACACCAGGCGCAGCGGCTCCTCCCCCTCGCGCCAGGGCATCGGGGCACGGCGCACGAAGCGCTCGGTGTCCAGGCCGACGCCGCCCAGGAGGCGCAGGCGCGGGATGCGGGTCGCGTGCCGGTCGAACCAGTCCTGGTCGGCGGAGTTGATGCAGACGATCCCGTCGGTGCGGTGCACGAGCGCGCGCTCGATCGCTCGGAAGGGCAGGTCGGCGAGGCGGTCGCCGTTCCAGTGCAGGCCGTGGCAGAAGTAGACGACCGGCACACCCACCCCGGCGGCGCGCACGAGCATGGAGGCGGTCGCGGTGTTGGTGATGACCACGTCGATGCCCCTGCCGCGCACCCACTCGCGCAGCTCCGCCCGGGCGCGCCAATTGCGCGGGGAGGGCCTGCGGGTGATCGACGGCAGGACCGTCGCCTCCGCGAAGGTCTCGGCGAGGGACCCGGCGGCGCTCTCGACCACGGCTCCCTGCTCGCGCCACCGCTCGGTGATCTCGAGGAAGAAGGCGTCGAGCGTCCCCCCGATGGACGTCAGCAGCCCGACGACGGGCGCTGCGACGTCCGCACGCCGCTCGGGAGCCGGGGCGGTTCCGAGATCTGCACTTCCCGTCACGACGGGCCTCCTTGTCACGAGGGACGCCGGCGGGGCGCAGGGCGACCGCCTCGGCACCAGGTGCCGCAATGTCCGTTTTGTCCCATTGGGGTGGATCCTACTCTAGGTGATGGCGCCGACAGGCGGAAGCGCCTCACGACCTCGAGCACCGCATCGGACGCCGCAGCCCGGCGTCGGCGAGGTGCCGGATGCGTCCGTAGAGCGGGAGCAGCCGCGTGAAGCCTGCGTGGAGCAGCGGCGAGAGGACCAGCTCCCAGCCGCCGATGCCCTCGCGCACCTCTCCGCCCATGTCCGCCTTGAAGACGAGCAGCCCGGCCTCGGGGCCGTCGGCCTCGAGCGTCTCCGCGACGCCGCCGATGTCGAGCTGGTCGGCGCCCTCCGCGATCGCGCCGTGGATGATCTCGGCGTAGAGCGCGTTCGCCGCCTTGAGCTGTCTCCGCAGGTCGCCGCGCGCGGCGAAGACGCCCTGGGCGTGGCCTCCCGCGCGGGCGGTGCCGTTGGCGGCCAGGACGTCCCCCTCGTGGAGGGCGAGGTGGAGGTGGAAGGTGCCGGGCTGGTCCCCGGCCAGCGCGTCCCACATCGACTCGAAGTACTCCAGCGGCTGCGCCGAGAACCCCTGCCGTGCGGCGGTCTCCGCATAGAGGCGCTGGACCGTGGGGAGGTCCTCGCGCGTCCCGTCGATGACCACCACGCCCTCCCGCTCGGCCTTGCGGATGTTCTTCCGCCAGGCGCGGGTCATCCCGGCCAGCACCTCCTCCTCCGTGCGCCCGCCCAGCGGGATCCAGAAGGTGAACAGCGGCTGGCTGGCGTCGAGCATCCCGTCCTGCGGCAGGCGGTGCCATCCCGCGGCGGCGAGGGCCTGGACGGCCCGATGGCCGACGAGGTCCTCGCGATCGGAGGTCACCTGGGACCACTTCGTCACCTCGGGATCGGCGAGGGCGGCCTTGACCGCGGTCGGCCCCCAGGCCCGCAGGGCCAGGGAGGGCACGACGACGAGCGCGAAGATCCCGCGCCCTCTCGCGTACGCCTCGAGGGCGGCGAGGAGATCCGGCAGGTCGCCGTGCTCCCAGTCGATCACCGGTCCCTGCGCCATCATCGCGAAGCGGCGATGGACCACGGGCAGGGAGCGGCTGCGCAGCAGCGCCACCCCGACCAAGCGGTCGTCGAGGTCGTACCAGCCCACGAGCTCCGGGTCCCAGTCCCCGCTGCGGGCCCTCCCCCACTGCGGGCTCTGCTGGTAGCCGGCGTGGGCGGACGAGCCCAGGTACTCCCAATAGGCGTCCTCGTCGATGCCGCGCACCGTGGTGCGGGGATGCGGGGCGAGGTCGCGCCTGCGTCCGGCCGAGCCGCGCGGGCGCCTGGTCCGGTCCCGCGCGTCGCTCAGCGTCACCGCTCCGACCTCCAGGTGCGCAGCCGGCCGTACAGGGGCAGCAGGGTCGCGAACGCCCGGTACAGCACGGGGTTCAGCGGCAGGTCCCAGGTGCCGAGGTACTCGTAGGTCACGCCGCCGGCCGAGGCCTTGTAGCGCAGCAGACCGGCATCGGCGGTCTCCGCGTCGAGCGAGCCTCCCACCCCGCCGAGGTCGTAGAGCACGGCGCCGTCGGCGTGCGCCCGGTGGAACGCCGCGTCGTAGGCCAGGTTGGAGGCCTTGAGCTGCCGCTTCTCGTCGCTGTTGGCGATCAGCACCGCCTGTGCCCGTCGGCCCGTCTGCACGGTGCCCATCACGGAGAGGACGTCCCCCTCGTGCACGGCGAGCAGGACGTGGAACTTCCCGGGGAACCCGTCCGTGAAGGAGTCCCACATCGACTCGAGGAACTCGAGGGAGAACGTCGCGAAGCCGTGCTTGGCGGAGGTCTCGTCGTAGAGCCGCTTCACCTCGGGCAGGTCCGCCCGGGCGGCCTCGACGATCTCGACGCCCTTGCGCTCGCCGCCGCGGACGTTGCGGCGGAACGAGCCGCTGGCCAGGCCCCGGATCTCCGATTCCTCCACCCCTTCGAGGGGGATCCAGACGTTGTAGACCGACTGGGCGTCCTCGACCTTCTCCTGGTCCTGGCGGATCCAGCCGAGCTGGTCGAGGGTGATCATGGTGCGCCGGCCCGTCTCGTCGATCTCGTCGGGCGGGAGCTGGGACAGCGCCCGGTATGCCTCGTCCTGGATCGCGGCCCGGATGGGCTCGGAGTCCCAGCGGTGGACGGTGAGCGGGGGAACGATCCGGATGGCGAACGCCTTGGCGTCGCGCAGGTGCGCGCTCAGCGCCCCGAGGACCCCGGGGACGTCGCCGTCCTCCCAGTCCATGACGGGACCCTGGTTGATGTAGGCGAGCTTCCACGGCCCCACGGGCAGCCCGCGCAGGCGCACGGCGGCGATCCCGACGAGCTCCCCCTCGCGGTCGAAGACGCCCAGCAGCTCCGAGTCCCAGTCGGCCCCCCGCGCGCGGACCCAGTGCGGGGTCTGCGGGAAATTGCCGGTGGAGGAGCGATGCAGGTGCGCGGAGAAGGTGCGCTCGTCGATCCTCCTGACGGTGTACTCGGTGCGGACGTCATAGCCCGCATGCGTGTCCTCGCGCCGTCCGGTGTCGGCATGCACTGCGCTGCTCATCGTCGGTCGTCCTCTCGATCTCCAGGTGATTCCCCGCTCGGCCCGGGGCCCGCAGGGCCGTCGGTCCGGGGCGGTGCGGAACGGTAGGAGGGGAAGAAGGTGCTCTCGGCGCGGCGCTCCTGGGCGGGGGCGCAGAGCCGCTCGTAGACCTCGGGCAGGAAGACCTGCTCGCCGGTGAAGTAGGCACGGTCGCCGTCGCGGGTGAAACCGCGCTTGAAGTGCAGGAGGCTGTCATCGGCTGTGTTGGCGATCCCGCCGGTCAGGACGTGCTCGCGACTGCCGGCCTCGCGCGCGACGAGCAGCGCGCCGACGGCGGCCAGGGTGGTCGCGTTCCCGCGGAGGGCCTCGGTGAGGGTCCCGGCGATGTACGCGACGCTGGAGTCGTCGCGCAGGATCACCATCTCCGCCGACAGCGGGACCCCGTCCTCGTCGGCGAAGACGTACGCGACCTGGCCGGGGACGGCGCGATGGATCATGCGCAGGAAGTCCTCGCCGACGTGGAACCTCTGCTGGGCCTCGCGGCGGTGCATGGTCTCGGCGTGGATCGGCAGGAAGTCCTCGATGCCGGACTCGTCCCGCACCACGCGCAGGGTCATCCCGCCCTCGAGCGCCTTGCGGTAGCTGCGTCGGACGCTCTTGCGGAGCGCCGCGACGACGTCCTCCTCGCTGAACCCGTCGAGGTCCACGACGATGTGCGGGGCCTGCTCGCGCAGGGTGCCGGGATAGGGCAGGCGGTGGCGCTCGACGGGGGTGAAGCGGATGATCTCGCTGACGATCCGCTGCTCGTGCGCCCATTCGCGCATCGCTGCCCAGAACTCGTCGACCTGCGCCGGGGTGGCGACGGAGAGCGGCCCGCCGTAGACGAGCGGGGTGTACAGGTCGCGCAGTTCCTCGTCCAGCACGTTCCCGGCCGCGTCGTGGGTGATGGGGCGGACGATGAAGGCGTAGTAGATCTCGGTGCCGTCCGGGAAGGCCATCACGGCGCACATCGGCTGCTCGCCGTCCCGCGCCTCGGCCTCGACGAAGTCGGGATGGGTGAACAGGTCCCGCTGGCCGGCGCGCTGCCAGGCCTCCGCCCAGCGGCGGCGCTCCTCGGGGTCGGCGCCGTCGAGCACGGCGAAGGAGACGTCCTGCGGGGCCGGGAGGGTCCCCTGCTGCCGGGATGCGGCGTCGGCGCCGTGGGCGCGGTGCGCACCCGCCGGGCTGATCGACGGGATGCTCATGGAGTCCTCTCCTCAGAATCTCTCACCAGCTGAAGGGGGCGTGCGAAGCCCTCCTCGGGCAGGCCGAGGAAGGCGATCAGGGCGGGCGTGCCGCCCGGGACGGTGGTGGGCGGCAGATCGGCGGTGAGGTGACGGACGGCGGCGCCGGGGGCGGCGTAGCCGCTGCGGGCGAGCGAGGAGGCGAGCTCCGGGCCGGGCTCCTCGCCGGGGGCGAGGACGGCCCATTCGGCCGCGTGCACGACGCGCAGCCGGCTGGCCAGCAGCAGCAGCGCCTCGTCCAGGAGGGTGTCCGCGGCCCCCTCCGCGCCTGGGCCGAGACGGAGCGTCAGCTCGACGAGTCCCGGCTCCACGAGCGTGACGGTGCCCTCGAGGACGATGCGCTCCTCACGGTCACGGCAGACCCAGGTGCCGTCGTCCTCGGGGCCGTGAAGCTCGAGGTCGGTCGTGGACTGGGGGCCGGGGAAGTCCGACATGGACACCCCGCCCTCGTCGGTCACGCCGTCGCGGCGCAGCACCGCGGTGACGGTGTCGATCAGGATCCGCAGGTCCAGGTCGAGGCCGAGGCGTCGCACGTACTCCTGGTCCATGGTGAGCCTGTCGTCCCAGGCCAGGGAGTTGCGGCCGTGCACCTGCGAGTACCCGGTGAGGCCTGCGGGGACGGTGTGCCGGGCGAACTGCTCGGCGCTGAAGCGGCCGATGTAGTCGGTGGTCAGCGGGCGCGGACCGACCAGGCTCATGTCGCCGCGCAGCACGTTCCACAGGCTCGGCAGCTCGTCCAGGCTGGTCTCGCGCAGCAGCCTCCCGAAGGGGACCAGGCGCGCGGCGTCGTCGTCGGAGCCGTCGGGGGCGACGGCGCGCATCGAGCGGAACTTCCGCAGTCGGAAGATCCGCCCGTCCTGGGTGACGCGCTCCTGGGTGAACAGGACCGGCCTGCCCATCGTCGCCATCACGCCGGCGGAGACCGCCAGCATGGGCAGGGCGGTCACCGCGAGCCCGATCCCGGCGAGGACCGCGTCGGCCCGTCGGCGCCGGCGCAGATAGCTCTGCTGGCCCGGGGAGAGACGGATCGGGTCGAGGTGCTGGATCGGGCCCACGATCGCGCGGGCCCGCCGCCCTCGCCCCGGTGCGCCGGGAAGCGTCATGTCGCGGCCTCCGTCAGCGGCGTGGCCACCGCGCGTCGGCCGAGGGCGGCGCGGAGCGTCGCGTCGATGGTCTCGCACTCCGCCTCCGTGAGCGCGGAGCCGCTGGGCAGGGTCAGGCCCGTGCGGAACAGGTGCTCGGAGGCGCCGTTGACCGCGGCGGGGATCCCGGCGAAGACGGGCTGGAGGTGCATCGGCTTCCACAGCGGGCGGCTCTCGATCCCGGCCGCGGTGAGGGCGGCGCTGAGGGAGGCGGCGTCGAAGCCGGCGATCTCCGGGTCGACGACCAGCGCGGTGAGCCAGCAGTTGTCGTGCTCGTCGCCGTCGCGCTGGAAGACCTCCACGCCGGGCACGTCCTGGACGATCCGGGCGTAGGCCTCGCGGCGGGCGCGGCGGCGGGCGATCATCTCGTCCAGCCGGCGCAGCTGGGCGTTGCCCATCGCGGCCAGCAGGTTCGAGAGGCGGTAGTTGTACCCGATGTCGCGGTGCTCGTAGTGGACCGCGGGCTCCCGTGCCTGGGTGGCGAGATGGCGCACGCGGCAGGCGGCGTCCTCGTCATCGGTGAGGTACATGCCGCCGCCGGAGGTGGTCATGATCTTGTTGCCGTTGAAGGAGAAGATCGCGGCGTCGCCGTGCTTGCCGGCGGGCAGCCCGGCGTGGTGGGCGCCGAGCGACTCGGCCGAGTCCACCAGCACCTTCGCGCCGGCGCGGTGGGCGATCTCGACGATGCGGGAGTGATCCGCGCTGCGGCCCAGGAGGTCCACGGGCACGACGGCGGGGACGGAGACGCCCTCCTCGGCCAGCTCCTCGAGGACCTGGGCGAGCAGGCCCGGGTCCATCTGCCCGGTCGCCGGGTCGGAGTCGACGAAGTACGGGGTCGCGCCGGTGTAGCTGATCGCGTTCGCGGTCGCGGCGAAGGTCATCGTCGAGGTGGGGACCACATCGCCGGGGCCGACGCCCCAGGCCAGCAGTCCCAGGTGGAGGGCGCTGGTGCCGGAGGCGAGGGCGACGGCGTGGCGCCTGCCGATCCGCTGCGCGATCGAGGTCTCGAAGGCGTCGACGGCGGGGCCGAGGGGTGCGATCCACCCGGAGTCGAAGGCGTCGGCGACGGCCGCGCGCTCGAGCACGGTGACGTCGGGACCGGACATGATGATGCGTGCCATGGTTCAGAACCCCACTGCGATCGGGGCGCGGGCGGCGGCGGGCCGGGTGGCCTCCATCGCCTCGCACACGGTGGTCAGGACGTCGAGGACCTGGGCGTCGCTGCGCAGCGAGCGGAGCTCGGGCAGCTCGTCGGAGGAGACCGGCACGACCGGCACCCCCCGGATCAGCGAATGGGAGGTGACCACGGAGTCCTCGCCGGGGGCGAAGAGGTCCTCGTGGAGCTTCTCGCCGGGGCGCAGGCCGGAGAAGACGATCTCCACGTCCTTGCGGGAGGCGTCGATGAGCTGCTGGGCGAGCTGCACGATCGGGACGGGCTCTCCCATGTCGAGCACGAGGGCCTTGCCGCTCTCCCCGACCACCGCGGCCTGGAGCACCAGCTGCACGGCCTCGGAGACCGTCATGAAGTAGCGGGTGACATCGGGATCGGTGACGGTGACGGGGCCGCCGCGCTCGATCTGGGCGATGAAGGTGTGGATCACGGAGCCGCGGGTGGCGAGCACGTTGCCGAAGCGGACGCTGAGCCAGGTGCCGTGGCCGGCGGTGCGGCCCTTGTGGGCGGTGAGCCCCTCGGCGATGCGCTTGGAGTAGCCGAGCACGTTGTGCGGGTCGGCCGCCTTGTCGGTGGAGATGTTCACGAAGTGCTCCACGCCGTGGCGGTGCGCGGCCTCGAGCACGTTGTGGGTGCCGAGCACGTTGGTCTTGAAGGCCTCGTCGGGCGACTTCTCGAGCATGTTGACGTGCTTGAGCGCGGCGGCGTGGAAGACGACGTCGGGCTTGTGGCGGCTGAAAACGGCGTCGAGGCGCTCGGCGTCGCGGATGTCGGCGAGCTCCATGTTGTCGTTGCCGAGGTCGGCGGTGACGCTCATGCTCAGCAGCAGCGCGTGCAGGGCCGACTCGTCGCGGTCGAGCATCACCAGCTCGGCGGGGTCGAAGTCGGCGATCTGGCGGCACAGCTCGGAGCCGATGGAGCCGCCGGCCCCGGTGACCAGCACGGTCTTCCCGTGCAGCATCTCGGAGATGGTGGAGAGGTCGGTGGTGACGGGGCGGCGGCCGAGGAGGTCGGCGGGCTGGATCTCGCGCAGGTCGGCGTGGTGGACCCCGTCGATCATCTCGCCGAGCGGCGGGACGATCCTCACCGGCAGCTCGAGCTCGGTGGCGGCGACGGTGAGGGTGCCGATCGTGTCGGCGGAGATGTGGGTGGTCGCGATGACGAGGACGTCCGCGCCGGTGCGCTCGAGGGCGGGTCGCAGCTGGTCGGTGGTGCCGGCGACGCTCACCCCGGCGTGGCGGAGGTGGCGCTTGCGCAGGTCGTCGTCGAGGAAGCCGACGGGCTCCCACGTCGAGGAGGGGTCGCGCATCATCGAGTCGGCCAGTGCGCGGCCGACGTCACCGGCGCCGACGATCAGCGCGCGGGAGGGCTCGGTCTCGCGCCGGGTGCGCAGGGCGCGCAGGGCGGCCAGGCGCACCAGGTAGCGCGCGGCCGCGACGGCGAGGATCACCAGCGGCGCGGCGATGACCGTGGCGGTCCTCGGCAGCAGCTGCGCCGGCCACAGCGCGTTGGCGGCGGTGATCACGAACGCGGTGGCGAGCACGACTCCGGCCAGCGGCGCCATCTCGTCGAAGCTGCCCACGAGGTGGCGGCCCTGGTGCAGGCGCACGGCGCGGGCGAGGAGCGTGTAGACGGTCACGGCGATCGCGGTGAGCACGAGCAGGCCGAGCACCGGCGTGCCGGTCCCGTCGAGGGAGAGGCCGAAGGAGAAGGAGAGAGTCTCCAGCCGCAGGGCGGAGGCGGCCCACAGGCCGACGAACCACATCACCGCGTCCACGCCGATGAGCAGCGGCGGTGCGAGGAGGAGGTCGCGGCCGTAGAGCGAGCCCTGCGCCGCTTCGGCGGAGAGCGCGCCCTCGCCGACGGCGCCGCGTCGGCGGGTCGACGAAGCACGCAGGACGGAGTGCAGAGAGATGATGGACACGGGCCCCCCTCGATCGGCGTTGCGGACCGTGGCCTCGCGACTGAGTCGCGACTGTCCGTTTTGCCCGCCTTAAGACGATTCGCACCATACGTCACTTTTGAGGGGTTGTGAAGTCGCCTCCGCGACGGAGTTCGGTCGCGCCTGCCGAGCCGGGCATAACGAAGGCCCCGGGCGCGACGCCGCGCCCGAGGCCTTCGGGGACGGCTCGCCGACCGGGACGCTGCAGCGATCCCGGTCGGTGAGGGATCAGGAGGTCGCGCCGGCGGCCTCGAGGAGGTCGAGCGGCTCCCCCAGCGGCGCCCGATAGAGGGGGAAGAAGGCGGACTCCTCGTCGAAGGCGCGCCGGGCGTCGGCCGCCTCGGCGCGGCGCTCGGCGACGAGCCGGCCGTACAGGCCGGCGTCCAGGACCCGCTCCGCGGTGCGGAACATCCGCTCACCCTTCGGGGCGAAGCCGCGCTTGTACCTCTCGAGCCCGTCGCCGGAGGTCAGCCCTCCGCCGAGGACGTACCAACGGTAGCCGTGGTCGGAGAGCCATTCCATGACGCTCATCTTGACCAGGTCGTTGGGTCGGTCCCGGGAGGCCTCCATCTCGGTGCCGCCGAGGAAGTAGTAGGCGGTGTCCCTGCCCAGCAGCATGAGGTCGATGGAGATCGGGCGTCCGTCGCGCTCGGCGGCGACATAGAGCAGCCGGTCCGGCACGCCGTCGTGGAGCGCGGAGAAGAAGGGCACGTCGAAGCGGTACCAGGAGGCGCTGTCCAGGCGCTCCATCGTCCCGGTGTAGACGGAGTGGAAGTCCTCGATCATCGAGGCGTCCTCCACGAAGCGCACCGTGAGGTCGGCCCGGAGCGCCCGACGGGCGTTCTGGCGGACCTTCGAGGAGCTCGCGGCCCACAGCGCCTCGCGGTCGGGCTCGATCTCGCGCACGAGGTTCGGGTTCCGCTCCCGGAGGCGCCCGGGGTGCGGCAGGACGTCGTCGAAGAGCGACAGGCGCGCGAACTCGCTGACCACCCGCTGTTCGCGCGCCCAGTCCTCGAAGTAGGCCCAGAACTGCCCGGCGAGCTCGTCCGCCGGCGCGTCGCCGCTGACGAGCGGGCCGCCGTAGCCATAGGGGGAGACGACGTCGCGGAGGCCGCCCGGTGCATCGCGCAGGATCAGCGGGTAGAGGACCGAGGAGTCCTGCCACTGCATCGTCACCGCCAGCAGACGGCCCGCACCCTCCCCCAGGGGGCCGGCGACGCCGGGGTGCGCGAAGGGGAGCTGGTGCGTGCTCTCCTCCCACAGCCGGTGCCAGGTCGCGAGGTCGTCCCGATCGGCCGGGTCGAGGACCCTACCCTCGCCGCTCATCGCGCCCCCGCCTCGCAGCGGGCGGCCATGCGGGCGGCGACGCCGGGGCGCGGCCGCACGGCCATCCCCTCGTCGCTCCTGTTGTCGTTGGCGGAAGTCACGACCGAGGCCCCCATCCCGGGGTGCCATCTCGCGCGCGCCCCCGCTGTCACTACCCTCCGGGCATTTCGCCCATTTCGGACACACCATAGCGCGGCATCGCCGGGGTTCTCAATGACGGGCGGGCGGCGGGCGCCCTCCGCGCTCGGACGCACCGCACGCGGCCGCCCCTCCCCCGGGGCATCGGGGGCGAGGCGGCCGCGCGTCGGGAGCGGGATCAGCCGTTGAGGTGCTGCTGGAGCGCCTTGACGGTGCCGTAACTGGTGCGGAAGTCCCACACGCCGTTGTAGCTCAGGCCCATCGCGGCACGGAGCTTGCCGGTGGTCTCGGAGCCGATCTTGCCGTCGGGGACCGCGCCGACCTTCTTCTGCAGCGCCTTGATGTCGGAGGTGGACAGCGAGCCGTCCTGCGGCACGCCGACCCAGGCCTGCAGTGCGCTGGTGGTCTTGGGGCCGAACTTGCCGTCGACCACGAGCTGCCCCGAGGCGGGGCTGGTGCGGTCCGCGTCGCGGGACGCGGAGGAGTCGCGGGAGGAGGACCCGCCGGGCTGCGCGTTCACGTCGGCGCCGCCGTTGGCACGGGTGAGGCCGGCCTTCTTCCCGCAGGTGGGCCAGGCGCCGGGGCCCTGCGCCTGGAGGGTGCGCTGGGCGACGGCGATCTGCTCGGCCTTGGTGGCCTGGTTCGCGGTCGAGGCGTACTCGCCGCCGCCGAAGGCCTTCCAGGTGGAGCTGGAGAACTGTAGGCCGCCGTAGTAGCCGTTGCCGGTATTGATGGACCAGTTGCCGCCGGACTCGCACTGGGCGACCTCGTCCCAGACGGTGCCATGGGCCGTGGCGGTGCCGGCGCCGGTCAGGCCGAGCCCGGCGACGACCACGGCGCCGCCGGTGGCGGCGGCGACCTTCGGGGCGACGCGCACGCCGCGGAAGGCGACGGCACGGCCGGGGGCGCGGTGGGTGTGGGGGCGGGTCGCGGTCATCGGGGACTCCTCGCGGGGATGGGGAAGGCGGTCGGACGGGATGGCCGCGCGGCGGGCACTGCGGCCGACGGGGAGCCCGCTGACCTGCGCGCCCGCGCCGGGCACCTCTCCACGGTGCCGACAGCGCCCCGGATCGGACAGCGCGATCCCGCGAAGATTCCCCTCCGCAGTGCATTTCTTTGCCGTTCCATGGGGCGACCCGTTACCGATCGGGAATGACACCAATGTGTTTATCGAGGAAATACAGCTCTGTCGTTCTCGACCCGGAGTCCATCGAACGCCGAGCGGGCGGCGGGCGTCGCAGGCCGCTGTGACGCACCAGGAATTCTCTGTCCCGCCCGCACGCCCCGTGCCTACACTCCCTCGGTGACCCGCTCCCCCGCCCCTGCCGCGCCCTCCTCCGCCGCGCTCTCCCCGCGCGATCGCAGCGTCATCGTCCTGCTTCTGATCAGCGCTTTCGTGGTGATCCTGAACGAGACGATCCTGTCGGTCGCGCTGCCGCCGATCATGGACGACCTCGATCTGGCCGAGACCACCGCGCAGTGGCTGACGACGGGGTTCATGCTCACCATGGCCGTGGTCATCCCGATCACGGGCTTCCTCATGGGGCGATTCTCCACCCGGCAGGTGTTCGCGATCGCGATGACGACCTTCACGGCCGGCACCCTGGTCTGCGCCGTCTCCCCGGCGTTCCTGCCGCTGCTGCTGGGTCGGATCGTGCAGGCCTCGGGCACGGCGATCATGATGCCGCTGCTGATGACCACGGTGATGAACCTGGTGCCGCCCTCGCGGCACGGCCAGGTGATGGGCAACATCTCGATCGTCATCTCGGTCGCGCCGGCGCTCGGCCCCACGCTGTCGGGCCTGATCCTCTCGTTCGCGCCGTGGCGGTTCCTGTTCGTGCTGGTGCTGCCGATCGCGGTGGCGGCGCTGGTGATCGGGCTGCGCCGCATCGAGAACGTCTCGGAGGCGGATCCGAAGCCGGCCGATGCGCTCTCGGTGCTGTTGTCCGCGGTGGGCTTCGGGCCGCTGGTGTACGGGCTGACCGGGATCAGCGGCGGCGGTCACGGCGGCGCGGCGGAGGCGCCGTCGGGCCCGCCCGTGGCGGCGCTGGTGGCGCTCGCGGTGGGCGTGGCTGCGCTGGCGCTGTTCGTGCTGCGCCAGCTGCGGCTGCAGCGCCACGAGCGGGCGCTGCTGGACCTGCGCACCTTCGCCAGCCGCAACTTCGCCGTCGCCGTCGGGCTGATGGTGGTGATGATGGGCTCGATGTTCGGAGTGGTGGTGCTGCTGCCGATCTTCCTGCAGCGGGTGCTGGAGCTGTCCACGCTGTCGGTGGGGCTGATGATGCTGCCGGGCGGTCTGGCGATGGGTCTGCTCGCCCCGTTCGTCGGGCGGCTGTTCGACCGGGTCGGCCCGCGGCCGCTGCTGGTGCCGGGCCTCGCCGCCGTGGTGGTGGGCATCGGGATCATGTCCCGCGTGCCGGAGCAGGCGTGGCTGATCGTGGTGGGCCACGTGGTGATGTCGCTGGGCCTGGCGTTCGTGTTCACGCCGCTGATGACCACGGCGATGGGCTCGCTGCCGCGGCGGCTGTACCCGCACGGCTCGGCCATCGTGGGCACGGTGCAGCAGGTCGCGGGCGCGGCCGGTGCCGCGCTGATGGTCTCGGCGATGGCGCGGGTCGCGGCGGGCACCACCGCGGGCGGTGCCACGGAGCTCGCGGGGATCTCCGCGGGCACCTCGGCGGCGTTCACGATCTCGGCGGTGCTGGGGCTGGTCACCGTGGCGATCGCACTGTTCATCCGCCGCAATCCGGCCGATGCCGGGGACCGTCCCGTCGAGGCCGGACCGGCCGAACCCGAGGAGACGGTCACCCCGACCTGAGGAGACGGTCGCCCCGACCTGAGCGGTGGCGGCCGGGCACCTCAGTAGTAGGTGGTCTCCTGGTTCCCGAACCAGGTGCCGTAGAAGCGGCCTTCCCGGTCCATCATCCCGATCGCTGCTTCCTCGATCGGGACGCGTTGCACGGTGGTGCTCCCGTCCTCGGCGGTCACTGTGAACTCGGCCAGACCGCCGTAGCCGTAGGCGTCGTAGTAGCCCGCCGCCCCGCCCGCGACGTGAATCTGCGGCGGGGTGAGGATCTTCCAGGCGCCCTCGCCGGTGACCTCCTCCGAAGCGCCGAAGGGGCAGTTCTCGGGGCGCGGCTGGGTGCTGCGCGCGCACTCGGCGAGCGCCGTGTCGATCAGGTAGGTGCCGAGCTGCTCCTCGCCGGTCTCGGTGAGCTCATAGCCGATCTCGATGAGCGAGTTCAGCCAGGGACCGAGCACGGGCGGGATGGTCGAGCGGACCGTGGTCGGGGTGACCGCCTCCCCGCCCTCGGGGGCGCTGACCTGATACACGCCGGGAAGCACCACCAGGTGCACCTCGACGAGTCCGAAGGCCTGGGTCGCCATGACGTCCTCCGGCAGCGGGACCTCGACCCCGTTGATCAGCACCGCGGGGGCGCTGACGGGCACGGCGACCCGCATCACCGGCAGCTCCACGGGCTCCAGCTCCCACACCGGGCGGCGCAGCGCCCCCTCGCGGTGCCGGGTGAGGTGGAGGGTGGTCTCCTGGGTGCGTCGGCCGAGGCTGAGCGTGGCCGTGACCTGGGCGGTGTCGCCGTCGATCGTCGTGTCCTCGATCGTGAAGCGGTCCACGCGCTCCTCGGCGGCCAGCGTCACCTGGTCGGTGAGGGCGACGTCGAGCACCCCTTCCTCGGGCTCGACCATGTGTTCGCGCACGGTGTCGGTGTCGGCATCGAGGATCGCCTGGAGGAAGCTGCGCGCCTCGGTCTCCGGCGAGCGCTCCCCCACCAGCACCTGCGGAAGCACCAGCACGAGGGCGAGCAGCGCGGCGATCCCGCCGAGCAGCCACCAGCGGCGACAGCGGAGCGGCGCGGGAGAGGGCCCCGCGGCGGCGGGAGTCGGCGGCACTCCGGCCGCCGGGAGTTCGGCCGACGGGCTTGGGCCCGACAGGGGCCGCTCTTCGGCCCCGTCCCATCCCCCGGCGATGACGCGCCCGGTCGCCCGCTGATCCCGTCCGCTCCCCCGCCGGCTGCTGCGCCCCACTGCGCCCCCTGTTCGCGTCGATGCCTCGGGAGAGGGTATCCCGGTGCCGTCTGTCGTGAGGCGCGGCGCTGCCCTCTCACGGGCTCCACGAGGTCACGAGCTCGCCCTCGCGGTCCAGGGCGCCCATGGCCCGGGCATCGAGGAGGACGCGGTGGGTGCGCAGCGCCTGCCCGTGGGCGGCGGGGACGGTGAACTCGGCGACACCGCCGCGGGCGTAGAGGGTGAAGACGCCCATCCAGCCTGGGGAGACGCTGATCTCCGGCTCCGTGATCAGCCGCCAGCTCCCGGAGTGGCCGTGCGCGTCGGGCGCCTCGAGCGGGCATCCGAGCGGCGCCGGGGAGGTGCTGCGCAGACACTCGCGGAGGGAGTCGTGCAGTTCGCCGGCGAGCTGCTCCTCCCCGGTGTCGGTGAGGGCGTAGCCGGCCTGGAGCGGCACGGAGGTCCAGGGGCTCAGCAGCGGCGGCACGTTGATCCGCGCGGGCACCGGGTCCAGGCTCCCGTCGCGGGGCGGGGCCTCGATCTCGTAGAGCCCGGGCAGCATGCGCAGGGTGATGATGCCGAGCCCTTCGGCGCCGCGGGGCCGGCTGGCCGCCGGGACAGTGATCCTCTGCCCGTTCACGCTGAGCTCGGCGGTGCCGACGGGTATCGCGACCATCACGGTGGGCAGGGTGAGCGGCACGAGCGTCCCGGCGGGTCGCGGCCAGGCTCCGTCCTGGCGTCGTTCGAGGCGGAGGGTGGTGGTCAGGGAGCGCGCGCCCACGCGCAGGCGGGTGCGGACCTCGGCGCGGCCGTCCTCGAAGCGGGTGGACAGCAGGGTGAAGCCCTCGATGCGGGCGTCCGTCGCCTCGACCACGGCGGGCACGAGGGCAAGGTCGAGGGCGTCGCCGCGCGGGGTGAGGTGCTCCTGGACGGTGGCCATGTCCCCGTCGACGAGGGCCTGGAGGAAGCGTCGGGCGACGGCCTCGGCGGGGGTGCCGCCGAGGAGCAGCGGCGGCAGCGCGAGGACCAGCACCAGCAGCAGCGCGATCTCGGCGGCGACGCCCCGGCCGGGGCGGTGCGGGTCCCATCGTCCGGGCGAGCGGTCCTCGGATCCCGTCCCGTCGGGCGCCGCGCTCGTCGCGGAGGCCCCGCCGGTCGCTGTCAGCTGGAAGGCGGGTCCTGGCGCATCGGGGTCCTGAACGTCCCCTCCCCATCCGGTCGTGAGAGCGCGCCCTGCTCGTGCCTGCTGCGAGCGGTGCACCGTGACTCCGGTCCCCGGCGCGCCCCGGACCCGGCTGGATCCGTCGGCCGTCGGCGGTGCGGCCCAGGCTACGCCCGCCCGACGGCGACGACCAGGGGCTCACAGCGCCCCGGGCGCCTCCTTCTCGCGGGCGCGGTCGGCAAAGCTGACGCCCATCGCGGCGAGGGTCAGCGCCATGATGATCACCAGCGCGATCGTGAACGCTTCGAGCCAGGCGGTGCCGCCGTCGGTGAGGGAGAAGATGATGCCGGGGATCATCGCGGTGCCGATCGCGGCACCGAGGCGCTGGCCGAGCTGGAGGATGCCGCCGGCGACGCCGCCGAAGCGGGGATCCACCGAGTTCAGGGTGAGGGTCTGGTTCGGGGAGATGGTCATGCCCTGGCTCAGGCCCATCAGCATCAGCGGCGCGGCCAGCCACCAGAACGCGACCGCGCCGGACTCCACGAAGCCGGCCAGCAGCGTGGTTCCCAACAGGCCCAGGAACGCGACGCCGAATCCGGCGATCACCATGCGCCGACCCAGGGTGAGCACGTAGCGGCCGGCGATCTGGGAGCTGATCGCGGCGGCGATCGAGGAGGGCAGCCCCAGCAGGGACGCCTCGAAGGCGGTGTGGTGGAGGTGCATCTGCAGGAACAGCGGCACGATGATCCACACGCTGGTCGCGCCGAGGAAGTACACCGAGACGATGAGGATGCCGTTGCGGAATGCCTTGTTGACGAAGATCGCGGTGTCGACCATGGGCGAGCTGCCGCGGCTCTTGTAGCGCCGCTCCCAGGTCCACCACAGCCCCAGCACCAGCAGGCCGGCAGGGAAGGACAGCCACACCAGCGCGTTCACGCCGCGCTCGAGGAAGGGCAGCATGATCCCGAGGATCGCCAGGCACAGCAGGATCGTGCCGACGGGGTCGAGGTCGGGGCGGCCCTTTCCGCGCGCGCGGTCGTCGGGGATGTAGCGGAAGGTGCCGATGATCGCGCCGATGCCGATGGGGACGTTCATGAGGAACATCCAGCGCCAGCCCCAGTTCGGGCCGAGGAGCTGGATCAGCAGGCCGCCGATCACGGGCCCGATCGCGGTGGCGACAGCGACGGTGGTGGCCAGCAGCGCGAAGGCTCGCGCCCGGTCCTGGCCGCGGAAGTGCTGCTGGATCAGGGCGACGGTCTGCGGGTTCAGCAGGCCCGAGCCGATGCCCTGCAGGATGCGGGAGACGTTGAGCAGCTCGACGTTCGGGGCCAGGCCCGACATCAGCGAGCCGAGGGTGAAGATCCCGACGCCGATCACGAACATGCGCCGACGCCCGGTCGCGTCCCCTGCGCGCCCGGCGGGGACCAGCAGGATCGCGAAGGAGAGGGCGTAGCCGGAGATGACCCACTGCAGCGAGCCGGTGTCCGCCTCGAGGCCCTCGCCGATCGCGGTGAGGGCGACGTTGATGACGCTCACGGCGATCAGGGCCATGAACAGGGGTGCGAGGAGGACGGCGAGCAGGGGCTTGCGACGCACCGCAGGTGTCGGCGCGCTGTAGTGGGGGATCACCCGGCCACCTTATGCAGTGAGTGCACTTCTGTGGAGGGCGGGGTGACCGGAGGGACACCGCAGCGGCCGGCCCGAGGAGGGACCGGCCGCTGCGGGACGTGCGGGTCAGGATCGGGAGGGATCCTCGTCGCCCGGCCCGGAGGTGGACTCGTCCGTGCGGGGCTCCGGGGTCTCGTCGGCGCCTGCCGCCCCGAAGCCGGTGCCCGTCGCGGACTGCTGCTCGGGAGCGGCGAACGGGCTCGCGGCGACGTCCTCGGCCGGGATGCGCCGGGCGTCGTCGTTGTAGGGGCCGGCCGGGATGACGTAGCCGGTGCGGTCGCTGAGCAGCGGCGCGGAGGTCTGCAGGGTGCGCACCCCGGGGCGGTCCGGGGTGGGAACGCCGGTGAAGCGGCCGAACTGGTCGCCGTATCCCGCGGGACGGACACCGTCGGCGGCGTCGAGCAGTGCGATCGCCTCGCCGGGGCTCGGGTACAGGGAGGACCAGCGGTGCCCGGCCGGCAGCGGCGAGTCGAAGAGGTGGCCCTTGGGGCGGATCCACAGCGCGCCGGGCTTGGAGCGGTCGCGCAGGGCGTGGGCGCGCCAGGTGGTGATCGGGTGGGAGGAGCCCCAGTTGACCCAGTGCACGAAGAAGCTCGGGTCGGTCGCGGCGCGGTCGGCGAGCTCGTGGACGCTGACCTCGGTGCCCAGGTACTTCCCGCCGGAGAGGAGCCCCATCACGCCGGCGGAGCCCCTGGGCGCGAAGCCGTAGCCGAAGTTGTCGGCGGTGTACTCCTGGGAGCGGGACAGGGCCGGGCCCAGGAGCGGGACCAGGGAGAGCAGGTTCGTGAACAGCAGACGGAAGTAGGAGACGTGGCCGGCGGCGAGGTGGCCCACCTCGTGGCCGATCACGAACTTCAGCGCGTCGCGGTCACGGCCCTGGCCGCCGACCTCGAACAGGTCCGAGTGCACCACCACGAAGCGGCGGAACCCGTGGCCGGAGGCGAAGGCGTTGATCACGCCGTTGCCCATGGTCACGTAGGCGTCCGGGACGTTGCGCATCCCGAACTGGGCGGCGGCCTCGGCCACCATCCGGTAGCCCTCGGGGAACTGGGTGGGGCTCATCCGCACGGAGGTGGCCCGCATCTGGGCGTACATGATCGCGCGGACCCACCAGATGATCAGCGGCAGCAGCGGCAGCAGGAACACCAGCTGGATCACCAGCGGGAGCATCGAGGCGTACTCCCACGCCGTGGAGACCGCATCCTCGCCCTGCTCGGCATACAGCCAGATCGTGCCGCCGATCGCGCCGCCCCAGGAGAGGTAGCCGAGCACCGTCGCGGCCACGCCCACCCACAGCAGCGGCAGCTCCCAGGGGTGGCGGATCCGGCGCTGGCCGCGGACGCCGTGGGTGGTGGCGCCGTTGAACAGGGACGGCTTCTTCGGGGCCGAAGGCGTCGGTGACACCTGCACGGCGGTGGGCGGATAGGTCATGGGGTACTCCTCGAGCGGTTCTGCTCACGGGGAAGGGTCGGTCGACCCGTGCGGGCCATGGTCCGACGGTAGACCCGCGAGCCTCGCTGCGCATCACCGATCGTGCTGGTCAGACCCGATCATGGACGCAGGGAGGAGGGAACGGCGACGTTCGTCGCAGTGGGGTCGTCCGCACGGCCGACGGGGGTCGGGCGCACGGGGGATCGCGTCTCCACCGCGCCGCGCTCAGCGGAACAGTCGCCCCAGCAGCGCCCGCTTCGCCCCGCGATACGGCGGGGTGACGAGCCTCAGCGTGTCGGGCCGCAGCGGCTTCTTCACGACGGGCTTGGCGTGGGTGAACGCCTCGAGGCTCGCGCGGCCGTGGTACTTGCCCATGCCGGACTCCCCCACGCCGCCGAAGGGCATGGTCTGGGAGCCGAGGTGGGCGAGGGTGTGGCCGAGGGCGAGGGATCCCGAGGAGGTCTCGGCGATGAATCGCTTCTCGACGTCGGTGTGAGGGCTGAACACGTAGGCGGTCAGCGGCTTCTCGCCCACGTTGATGCGGGCGATCGCCTCGTCGGGCCCGTCCACGGCGAGCAGCGGGAGGACGGGGCCGAAGATCTCCTCCCCCATCACCGGATCGTCCCAGTCCACGCCGTCGAGGATCGTCGGCGGGAGGTAGCGTTTGGCCCGATCGGCTGCGGAGGTGCCGCCGATGACGGCCTTGTCGTCGTCGATCAGGGCGAGCACGCGGTCGAAGTGCTTCTGGTTCACCATCCGGCCGTAGTCGCGGCTGCGCTGGGGAGTGCGCCCGTACATCGAGGTGACGGCGTCCTTCAGATGGGGCACGAGGGTGTCGAGGGTGGAGCGCTCGGCCATGAGGTAGTCGGGGGCGACGCAGGTCTGCCCGGCATTGGTGAACTTCCCCCACACGATGCGACGAGCAGTGGCCGCAAGGTCGGTGCCCCGATCGACGAACACCGGCGACTTCCCGCCGAGCTCGAGCACGGTGGGGGTGAGGTGCTCGGCGGCGGCGCGGGCGACGATCCGGCCGACGGTCGCGTTGCCCGTGTAGAAGATCAGGTCGAAGCGCTGCTCGAGCAGGAGCGTGGTCTCCTCGACCGCGCCCTCGACGACCCTCACCCATGCAGGGTCGAGGTGGGTGCGCACGAGGCGGGCGAGCGCGGCGGAGGTGGCGGGGGCGACCTCGCTGGGCTTGAGGATCGCGGTGTTCCCGCCGGCGATCGCGCCGATCAGCGGGGCGAGCGCGAGGTTCACGGGGTAGTTCCACGGGGAGATGATCAGCGTGGTTCCGAGAGGCTCGCGGCGGATCTGCCCGCTGGAGGGCGCGAGCAGCAGCCCTGGGCCGAAGCGCTCCGGTCGCAGCCAGGCGCGGAGGTTCTTCCGCAGGTGCGCGATCTCCTGGGTGACGACGCCGACCTCGGTGATCAGCGATTCGGTGCGGGACTTGCCGAGGTCCAGCTCGAGGGCCTTCAGCAGCCGGGGGCGTTCGGCGCGGAGGCCGTGGGCGAGGGCGTCGAGCTGGGCGATCCGCGCTGCGAGCGGCCGGGTGGTGCCGGCGTCGAAGGAGTCCCGCAGCGCGGCGACGTCGGCGAGGATCTCGCCTCGTCGGACGGCGTCGAGAGAGGTGGGGGCCTGCTGAGCGTCAGTCGACATGGCTCCATGGTAGGGCCGGCCGTCCGATGACGGTTTCGTGCTGAGCACCATTCCCCTCGGGCCGGACGCAGCATCGCCCGACCCCCGACTTCACCCTTCGCCGAGCAGGGTGAGGACGATGACCGGGCCCTTGTTCGAGACCCAGGCGCGCTGCTCCCACTGGCCGTCGCCCAACTTCGCGGCGAGCGCGGGGCACTCCCTGAACTCCTCGTTCCCGAGCTCTTCGGCGAGCTCGGGGACGACGTCGGGGGCGGCAGGCTCGCCCGCCTCCTCGCACAGCGACCGCCACTGCTCGGCCTGTGCACCGTCGACCTCGATCCGAGCGTCGATCCAGTAGGTGGAGGGGCCCGGGGCGCCGTTTCCCGTCGTCCCCGAGAACCACAGCACCGTGGCCTCCTCGGGGATTCCGCGCGTGCGGGACAGCAGCGGCGAGGGGTCCGTCTGTGCGGATTTCTCGATGTTCTTCTGCGCGGCTCGAGTCATCTCGGGCTCCTCCTCGCGATCGGTGAGACAGGCGGTGGCGCCGAGGACCGCGGCGATCAGCGCGGCACGGCGGGTGCGGGGTCGCGCGGAGGTCACGGCGTCGTCACCGTGACCTGGTCCGGAGAGTTCACGTTCCATTCGACGACTCGTACGACTTCTCCACTGGAGTCGAACCCCTGAGCCCAACCGAGCTCCGAGAAGCGACCGTTCGCATCGTCGGGCTCCGAGGTGGCGATGTCCTGGTTGTTCGCGTTGAAGTTGTAGCGGTCCTCGGCGTGCACAGTGACGACCATTCGAGCGTTCCCCTGATCGTCGACGGTGACGTCGCCGCTGCTCCATTGCTGGTAGCCGCCGATCGCCTTCTGCCAGTTCTCGGTCGTCGGATAGTAGGACTCTCCGGCACTAGGCCCAGTGAATGAGAAGTCGTCCCGCCCTTCGGCGGCCATGGCCTGCGCGGCGTACTGGCACTGACGGATCTGTGCATCGACGTTGGCTCGAACGCTCCCGTCCTCGATGTACGCCTCCTCGTCGTCGAACTCCATGGGCGTGCCCTCGCCACTGCGGTAATGAGCATAGAACGCCAAAGCGTCGTCCAGACCCGGGCGTGCAGCCTGCCCGCCGCGAAGCATGGCCTCCCATCGCGCCCACGAAGCCCGGTCTCCCAGGGTCTCCTCTCCCTTCTTGGGCTCGAAGGGGAAGTCGTCGTCCCACTCGAAGTCAGGTCGATCCGGCGCTTCCTCTCGGTACGCGCCATCATCTCGTCCCAGGTCGGCCCGTCTGGGTGCATGGCGTCCCACTCCCTTCGGGCCGCCTCCTCGTCAGCAGGGAGGTTCGCTGGCGGTGCATCTCCATCATCACCACGGTTCTCGCGTGGCTGCCCCTGATCGGGCTCTGCGCCACCTGCCGTGGGAGCCGGCGCTCCGCCGGTGAGATCCATGGCGACCCCCGACGGCATCTCGGTCCCGCCTCCTCCTTCGGAGGGCGTCGCTGGATCAGCTAGGAGATTGTCTCGCGCAGACGCCGCGTCCTGCTCCATCACGTGTTCCTCTAGCTCCCTCGCCTGCTGCTCGAGCTGCTCCGCCACGTCGTTCAGCAGATCTCGCACCTCGCGCGCAGCGTTCCGGAACCGGTCCGCGTCGACACCGCGCCAGATGTCCTCGCGACAGGCCTGGCCCAATACGGACGTCCCGATATCGGTCAAGCGATCGGAACCGCGGTCGATGAGGCCGTGCAGTCCGGTCGACCGGGCGCCGCACGTCACGGTGAAGCTACCAGCTGCCGCTCGCGGACTCCTGCGTCTCCGGGATCTGGTTCCCTGCGGGGCACGTGCTCGGGAGGCAGCACCCGCTTCCGGCGCGAACCGTCCTGCGGGACTGCGCCGACCTGCACGGTGCGCCGTGGGCGAACGACCTGTCCGTCCCCGTTCCGTCGGTGGTCGATGCCGGACAATGGAGGGGACGCCGTCCCGAAGGCCGGGCCGACGCGAGGAGGCTCCCCCGAATGGCTGTGCTGCTGTCGGCACCGATCCTGCTGTCGATCACCCTGCTGATCTCCGGGCTCGCGAAGCTCGGCGCGCGCGAAGGGACTCAGGACGCGATGCGCTCGCTGCGCCTCCCGCTGCCGGCGTTCCACGCCTCGGCCGCCTCGGTGCTCCCGGCCATGGAGATCTTCCTGGCGCTCGCGCTGTGGATCCCGGTGCCGCCCCTGCAGGTGCTGCTGGCAGGCCTGGTGACAGCTCTGATGTTCACTTATCTGGTGATCATCGCGCGGGCGCTGACCTTCGAGGAGCAGGTGCACTGCTCCTGCTTCGGCACCCTCGCCTCCCCCACCGTCTCCCGCACCACGCTGGTGCGGAACGTGATCCTCAGCGTCCTGGGCGTTCTGGCCGTGGTCGCCGCCGCGAGCGGCGCGATGACCACTCTCCTGGTGCAGGCGCCGATGGGGCTGATCGGTCTCGGGCTAGCGCTGCTGATCGCGATCGCGCTGACGGCCGCCACGATCGGCGGAAGCGTCGCCGAGCCCGATGCCGGCGCCTCGACCGCTCCCGTCACTACCGCGGCCGATGCGGACGAGGACGAGCTGCTGGACTACGAACGCAGCCCGATCCCGGCGGCGGTGCTGCAGCAGGCCGACGGCCGCCTGATCACCCTCACCCAGCTCACCGCGCAGCGGGCGGCGCTGCTGGTGTTCGTCACCGAGGGCTGCGGGCCGTGCGAGCGAGTGCTGGACCACGCCGAGGAGTGGATCGGCGAGCTGGAGCAGACGCTGCAGGTGCGGTTCGTGTTCTCCCGCCCCCTGGACCAGCTGCGCGAACGGACGACGGACCGCGTCGAGGGCCACGCCCTCCACGACCTGCAGTTCACCGCCCGCACCGCCCTCGGCGGCACGAGCGCGCCGAGCGCGGTGCTGCTGGGGGCCGACGGCCAGCTCGCCGGCGGCCCCGTCAACGGCGGCAGCGCGGTGATCGAGTTCGTGCAGGAGATCCGGGAGCAGCTCGCGGAGGCGGGCGTCGGCGGCGAGCCGGACGCGACCGAGTGAGCGGAGAGGCTCCCGCGGAGCAGTCCGGCGGTTCTCGCCTGCTCTTCGTGGACTGGGCGCGCAGCGCCGCCTATGTCCTGATGGTCATCGCGCACGTCGCGCCCGGCGACGGCCCAGCCCGCATCCTGCTGGTCAGCGAGTTCCTCACCGCTCCCCTGTTCGCACTGCTCGTCGGAGTGGGCGCGCAGCTGAGCTGGTCCGCTTCGGGACAACACGGCTGGCGGTACGTTTTGCGGGAGGTGATCCGGGCGGCGCTGGTCATCGTACTCGGGCTGCTGCTCGCGCAGTCCGCGGCGAGCGTTCTGATCGTGCTCGTGCACCTCGGGGTGCTGATGCTGCTGTGCCTGCCGCTGGTGCGGCTGCGCATGACGGCGCTGGCGGCCTTCGCGGCCCTCGCCCTCTTGCTGGCCGTCGGGGTGCCGGGTCTGTATCGCGGTCTCACCGGCGGTCACGGAGTGACGACGGTCGCCACTGAGGCGGAGGAATTCGTGATGGCGCTGGGCCTGATCGGCGGCATCGGCGGCTACCGGATGACGGGCCTGCTGCTGTGCGCGGTCCTCGGGATGCTCGCGATCCGGGCTCTGCAGAGTGCGAAGGCGGCGTGGTGGCGCGGAGCCCTCGTGAGCGCCGGCGCGTTCGCGGTCATGCTGGCCCTACTGGTCGCTCCGAACCTGCTGGGGCTGTACGAGGTGCACGCCTATGACGGCACCCCCTCGGAGCAGATCGGCGTGGCGAGCGGGGCGCTCGGAGTCCTGTTGGCCATGTGGGCGCTGGAGAGGAGCCCCCTCGGCCGCGCGCTGCCGTCGAGCGTCGCGCAGCTGCTCGCCGCACCGGGCCAGGCGGCGCTGACGCTGTACGCCCTGCAGATCCTCGTGCTCCACGTCTACCAGGTGAACAATCAGCTGGTCCGTGACGACCACTGGTGGATGCTCGCTCTGCTCATCGCGCTCGGCGTGGGCTTCGCGATGATGTGGCAGGCAGTGCTCGCGCCGCTTGCACGCCGCATCCCGTCTGCTCGCCCGTGGGTGCGCGGCCCGCTCGAGGGGCTGATCCGCGGAGTCCAGGACCTGCTCATGCCGCGCCCTGTCGAGGCGCTCTCCTCCGCAGGAGGAGAGACGACGTCGTCACACAGGACAGGCGCCCGGTAGTTCCCCGCGCGCCTGTCCTGGCGAGATCTCGGCCGACGGCCCTGACGTCAGGCGCCCGCGCGGGGCTCGTTCTGACCCACGGACCCTCGAGCGACGGCGAGGTTGAGCAGGTTGAGCATGCCGAGCACCTCGAGGTGGAGCGCCGAGACGTCATATCGACGTTCCGGGGTAATCGCTCCGTAGTAGGACGGCATCGTCCCTGTCGCATTCTTCTGGGCATTGACCGTGAGCGCGAGAACCCCTCTGAGCACGTCGAAGAGCGCGGACAGCAGTCCGTTGACCCCGGTCAGCGCGGTCTGCAGCACGCCGGAGTCGTTGAGCAGCATGTGGAGGGTCGATTCCACGAGCTCACCGATCCCGCCGAGCAGCGGGTTCAGCAGGCTCCCGAGATCGATCCCAACTCCAGCGAGCGAGAACTCCGCCGTCGCGGTGCCCTCGAGGAAGTCGCGCAGCGTGCCTTCGATCAGGAGCCCGGTGGCACCCAGGCCGCTCACGCTGCCTGCGCGCACCGTCACCGTGACAAGATCCTTGAGCCGCTCGAGGAGGTCCTCCACCAACTTGTTCACCAGCGTCGCCACGGCGTCGGTCGGCAGTGGCACGTCGACGAAAAGACGGGTGTTGGGCGCCAGCTCATTGAGGAACGGCGAGATCGCACCGGTGTACGCACCGCCGAGCAGCGAGGCGACGTCGACGGTGATCGTGCCGTCCCCGAGATCCACCTGGAGGGCCGCGTTCCCGGCCTGGGGGATCGGCTGAGCGGTGAGCTGGGTGAGATCCACCGTCGCTGTGACCTCGAGCGCGCTCTCCCCCAGCGCGGAGAGCAGAGGGCCCAGCAGCGGAACTCCTTCCAGGAGGTCCCACACCGCGCCGGTGGAGATGGTGAGCGTCGGCAGCACCTGTTCGAGCGCCGAGAGCAGATCCCCGACGACGTTCGACTCAACGAGGAGGCGGAGGTAGGCGAGGAGATAGTCACGCTCGACGGTCTCCTCGGCGACCCCTCGAGCCTCGTTGCAGACGTAGTCGAGCTCCGCCGTGCCGGCGGCTGCGCCGATCTGCAGATCGAGGCCCGCGATGAGATCGATGAGCTCCGCCACGCCGGGTCCCGTCGCCTGCTGGAGGATCGAGTAGAGGTTGATCGTGCCGAGGGCGGGGGGATTCGGATCATCGACCGAGATGGCGATGGTCCCGTCATTGCTGACCGCACCTGCGCCGCCGACCTCGGGCGCCTCCGGGTACAGCGCGGACTGCGACTGCTCATTGGCGTAGGCGTACTCGTTGAGCACCCCGGCATCCTGACCTGCCACGAAGTCGAGGACGGTGGTGAGCGCCCCACTCAGGCCACCCAAGTTCAGCTGGATCGCGCTCAGGGCCTCGACGGTCAGAGGGTTCGCCTTGAGGTCCGACTGGGATCCGTCAGCTCCGGGCGCGGGCGGGTCGAACGCCTGCGCGTGCACGCCGTCGACCTCGGCGAGAGCATCGAGGTTCGCACCGCCGATCTGACCGCTGAGCATCCGCGCACGTGCCTGCGAGTCGAGCAGGGTCGTATCCGAGCAGGAGACGGACAGCGCCATCGCCGGCGCGCTGAGCGAGAGCGCGGCGACGGGGGTCGCCCAGGCCGCGCCCTTGACGAGGGTGCGGCGGGTGAAGGCGGAGTGTCCGGCCTCGGCGGGGCGGACACGGGAACCTCTTTCGGGCGCAGGCGGCCCGGCGCCTCACCTCACGAGTGGCCGGGTCGCGTCGAGTGGACGACGGGGGACGCTTCGCTCCGGGCGCGCCATCTGGCGCCTTCCGAGGGAGGCGCTCTCAGGCGGACAGGTGCGACGGCGGACCGTCACGCCCCCGATATTGGCATACCCTCGGCGAATAGAAACGAGGGCGGTCACGAATCTTCATCTCCGACACCCTTCCGTGACCTTACCGCCGAGTAGGTTTCCCGCGTCGCCACTTTCATCTGGACATTTCCGACAAGTCTCCTGTGGCGTCTAGTCTGTGCGCATGAGCTCTCCCGTCCCCGTGCGCCACCCGGAGCTGCAGCTGCCCTCGGTCCTGTTCGTGTGCACCGGCAACGTCTGCCGCTCCCCCTTCGCCGAGCATCTGCTGCGCGATCGACTGCCCGGCATCCACGCCGCGAGCAGGGGCATCTTCGCCCTGGAGGGCCGTGCAATGGAGTCGCAGATGGCGGGCGAGCTCTCCGCACGCGGCGTCGACCCGCAGGGCTTCCGCGCCCGCCAGGTATCCGCCGCAGATCTCGGGGCGGATCTGATCCTGACGATGTCGCGTCGGCAGCGCGCCTATCTCCTAGATGAATTCCCTGCCGTTGCCCGGCACATCGGACATATGGGACATATTCCAGAGCTCGCTCGGATGGCGTCGGAGAATCCGGATGCTTCGCTGAAGGAACTCGTCTCCGCGTGGACGCGTCGCGCGATTCCCTCCGGCCTCGACGTGCCCGATCCCTACGGCAAGGATGCGGCGCAGGCGGCACGGACGGCCGCATTGCTGACCGAGCGGTTGGAGCAGCTGGTGCCGGTGCTGCGCCAGGGCATCCTCGCCCCCTGATCAGCCCTGGCGGGCCCAGCCGTGGCCCACGAGCTCCGCGACCGCGCCACGGACGAGGGCCGCGCTCTCGGGGTGCTCCCCGATCTCCTCGACCACCAGCTGCTCGAGCTGGTCGACGGTGAGGGGGCCCGCGTCGGCGAGCAGGTCCCAGACCAGTCCCGAGAGGCCCGGCAGGTGGATCGCGCCGTGCTGGCCGAGCACGAACAGCCCGGACTCGACGGCGAGCGCCTGGCGGAACGGAGCGGCGGCGATCGTGCCGGGCGCCGGCACCGCGTCCTCGCCGCCGGCAGCATCGCTGGGCCGCGGCGCGATCTCGACCGTCTCGACGTGCTCGGGCGGCGGCAGGCGGCGCAG
Organism: Brachybacterium sp. SW0106-09; assembly: GCF_001293905.1. Taxonomy (NCBI): domain Bacteria; kingdom Bacillati; phylum Actinomycetota; class Actinomycetes; order Micrococcales; family Dermabacteraceae; genus Brachybacterium; species Brachybacterium sp. SW0106-09. The sequence continues at coordinate 103,099 of NZ_BCAK01000005.1, read as the reverse complement.
CAGCTCCTCGAGCTCGGCGGCTTCCCGGTAGCGCACCTCCAGAGCGCCGCCCACGGAGTCCAGCAGGGAGGCGAGCGCGGCGAGGCCGCCGGGCACCTCCCACAGCGAGGAGGTCTGCGGCACGATCCGGGTCAGCGCCTCGGACAGCGGCACCCGAGTCACCGTGGAACCCTCCCCCGCCTCGTCCTCGTCCCGGATCCGTTCGAGCAGCAGCACCATCGCCGGTGCCGGGGCGGCCATCTCATCGGCGGCCCGCAGGCCCAGGCCGGGCAAGGTGAGATCCCGCTTCGCGCCGAGCTCCGGGTCGTGCTTGGAGACGGGCTTGGGATACGGGGTGATCGCGAAGCTGCCGGGGGTGATGATCGTCAGCTCGTCGGTGAGATAGGCGCCGTCCCGTCCGAGCAGGGAGGAGGCGGTGGACTTCCCGGCCCCGGACGCGCCGACGAGCACGAGGGTGCCGAGCTCGGGGTGGGCGACGGCGCCGGCGTGGAGCAGCAGGCGGGTGCCGATCAGTCGGCGGATCACCTCGCGGGTGAGGTGGCCGGAGATGGTGTAGCTCGCCTCGGGCCGCGCCTGCAGCGGGACGGTCCCGGCGGGGAGCTCGCCGCCGGCGAGCGCGTAGTCGAGGCGGATCTGCGGCGTCGCACCGTCGTCGTCGGCGGAAAGCAGGTGGGACCACAGGGTGTCGATCTCCTCGGCCACGGTCTCCAGGCCGGGCCCGAAGGTGAGCAGCACGCTGTGGCCGGCGACCTCGAGCCGGGTCGCGGAGACGGTGGTGGGTGCGGCGGTCACGCGGCGTCACCGTCGATCGTCTCGAGGATCCCGCCCGTATCGAGCTCGGCGAGGAAGCCGGTGATGATCTGCTCGGCGTCGGCGGGCACGTCCTCGACCTCCTGGCGCAGCCGGTCGGCGAGCTCGGCGGGGCTCGCGGCGCGGTCCGGCGTCTCGGCGAGCAACTCGAGCACGAGGGCGCCCACGCGCTGGATGCGGGTGATCGGGCCGTGGGGCAGCGCCCCCACCCACAGGTTCTCCCCGTCCCAGTCGCTGACCAGAGGGCGCAGCCGGTAGCGGGTCACGGGACGCTCGCCTGGACGAAGCGGCCGGAGCCGCCGGCGTGGAGCTGACCGGCGGCGGCGGGCACGAACAGGGCCCTGCCGGCGGTGAGCACGTGGCGGCCCAGGTCGCTCTGGAGCAGCACCTCCCCCTCGAGGCCGAGGAGGGTGCGGGGTCCGCCGCCGGGGACGCGGTGGCGGGTGCGGAAGGTGCCGGGCGGATCCGTGAGCGTGGTGAGCGACAGCTCGAAGTCGTCGACGGGGGCGTAGTAGGCGACGGACGTCGCGTTCTGCCGCTCCGGTGCGACGCGCAGCGGCGGCGCGGCCTGCACGCTCACGCACTGCAGCATCTCGTCGGCGTCGACCTTCTTGGGGGTCAGCCCGGCGCGCAGCACGTTGTCGCTGGTGGCCATGATCTCCAGGCCCACGCCGTGCAGGTAGGCGTGCAGGGTCCCGGCGGGCACGAACATCGCCTCGCCGGGGCGGAGGGTGACGGGGTTCAGCAGCAGCGCGGCGACCACGCCGGGGTCGCCCGGGTGGTGCTCGGCCAGCAGCGCGACGGTCTGGTCGATGCGCGGGGAGGGCGAGTGGCCGGAGTCGGCGCGTGCCCGGCATGCCTCGACGACCTGCTGCACCGCCTCGGGGTCCGGGCGCATGGCGGAGGAGACCAGGGTGCGGAACGCGGCGCGCATGCCGTGGGCGGTGGGGCTGCGGGTGAGGAGGGTGTGGAGGCGGTCGGTGAGATCGGTGCCGAGCCCCTGCAGGAGCGCGGCGGCGCGGCGCGGGGTGCGGAATCCGCACAGCGCGGTGAATCGGGTCAGCGCGACGAGCATCTCGGGCTTGTGGTTGTCGTCGCAGTAGTTGCGCAGCGGCGACTCGAGCGGGAGCCCGGCCGCGGTCTCCGCCGCGAAGGACTCCTGGGCGTGCTCGCGGTCGGGGTGGACCTGCAGGGACAGCGGCTTCTCCGGCGCGATGACCTTCAGCAGATAGGGCAGTCGGGCGCCGAAGGCGCGCTCCACGCCGTCGCCGAGCATGCGGCGCGGGTCCGCGGCGATCGCGGCGTCGAGGCCGGCGCCGGCGTCCTGCCCGGTGGCGAGGGTGGAGGGCGCCAGCGGATGCGCCCCGTACCAGGCCTCGGCCCAGGGGGCGCCGTCGGCGGGGCGGCCCAGGAACTCGGGGATCGCGGTGGTCGATCCCCAGTCGTAGTGCTGGATGCGGCTATCGAGCTCCCACACGTCCGCTCCCCCTCCCCTTCTCGTCCCTGCGTCCTTCTGCGCTCATCACGAGCATCCTTCCGCCCGCGGGCGCTGCTGCCGGTCCCGCGGCCAGGGGCCCGCGGCTCCTACACTTGCCCCCATGACATCCCTCGTGCAGGTGCCGGTCCCGGTGCGTCTGCGCATGGCCCATGGCTGCCTCGACCATATTGCCCGAGGTGCGGGTGTGAGAATCCTGCACCTCAAGGGGGAGGCGCTGCATCCGCTGCTGGCCGAGGGCCGCGCCGGCTCCTCGGACTGCGACGTGCTGGTGGACCCGGCGCAGGTCGCGACGCTGGTGGCCGCGCTCGAGGCCGACGGGTGGGAGCAGATGACCACCTTCGAGCACGGCAGCGTGTTCGCGCATGCCGCGACGTTCCACCATCGCGTGTGGGGCACGGCCGATCTTCACCGCGCCTTCCCGGGTCTGGACCGGGATGCGGCGGCGACCTTCGAGCAGCTGTGGGCGCGCCGGGAGAGCGTGGATCTCGGCGGCGCTGCGTGCGCGGTCCCGGATCTCACCGCGCAGAGGCTGGTGCTGCTGGTGCACGCCGCCCGCGATGCGAGCGGCCGCTCCCGCCATGACGTGCGCGTGGCCTGGACCGAGGTGAACGAGGCGGAGCGGGCGCGGATCGAGGGTCTCGCCGCCGAGCTCGGTGCCCAGGTGCCGCTCGCGCTCGCAATCGGTCGCCCGGAGACCGTGGAGGGCCTGCCCGGGGCGCGAGTGTGGCAGGCGGTGCACGACGGCGCCGCCCCCTCCGAGGTGTGGCGGGCACGGCTGCGGGACGCCGACGGCGCCTTGTCGAAGGCCCGGCTGCTGGTCGAGGCGCTGCAGGTCAATCGCGATCATCTGGGCCTCCGCCTGGGCCATGCCCCGTCTCGGCGCGAGGTGCGCCGGGAGTGGTGGGCACGCTGGGGGCGCTTCCTGCGCCGCTGAGCCCCGGCCGACGGGCCGACGCGTCGGCCGGCCGCTCCGTGCGGCGGTTCCGTGCGCGACTCCCGGCGAGCCGTCGCACGAGCAGCCCGAGGCCGACGCCGAGCGCGGCCCCCGCGGTGTTGGCGAGGATGTCGACCAGGTCCTGCTCCCGCGTGCCGATCTCGCCCTGGTAGAGCTCGACCGCGATCGAGAGCCCCGCGCCGGCCGCCACCCACCACCAGGTGGGCACCAGCACGGCGAGCGCCGCGAAGAACGGCACGAACAGCGCCATGTTCGCGAGCGCCGCGAACGTCTCCGGGGTGATCTGCTCACGCAGGCCCACGGCACCGGTGACGGCGTACCAGATCCGGACGTTCAGACGGTTCACGGCCCAGCCGTCCGAGGTCAGCAGCAGCGCGCCCGCCGCGAGCGGGTAGAGCAGCAGCACGAGCGCGGCGAGGAGGCGGAGGGGGCGGGGAAGGGCAGGGCCGGTGCGCTGCGCGGCCCCCGCCTCCGGGGCGGGCCGGGCCATCGTCAGTAGGCGCCCGAGGAGGCGAGCACGGCCTTGACCGTGCGGATGAGGATCTGGAGGTCCTGGGTGAAGGACCAGTTGTCGACGTAGTAGGTGTCCAGTCGCACCGTGTCCTCCCAGGAGAGGTCGCCGCGCCCGGAGACCTGCCACAGACCGGTGATGCCGGGGCGCACGTGCAGGCGCCGACGGGCGTCGTCGTCGTAGCGCTCCACCTCGCCGGGCAGGGCGGGACGGGGGCCGACGAGGCTCATGTCGCCGCGTAGCACGTTCCACAGCTGCGGCAGCTCGTCGAGGGAGAAGCGGCGCAGGAAGCGTCCGGGGGCGGTGATGCGGGGGTCGTTCTGCATCTTGAACATGACCGTGTTGCCGCGGTCCTGGACGGCGCGCTCGACCATCTCGACCTTCACGGCCTCGGCGTCGGTGATCATCGTGCGGAACTTCAGGAACTCGAAGTTCTTCCCGTCGCGGCCCACGCGCTGCTGGCGGAAGATCACCGGTCCTCCGTCGTGAGCGCGGATGCGCAGCGCGATCACGGCCAGCAGCGGGGAGATCACGACGAGGACGAGCGCGGCGACGACCACGTCGAACAGACGCTTGGTCCAGCGCAGGGCCTGGCGGGCGCGGGGCAGGTCCATGTGCACCAGCGGCAGGCCCGCGACGGGGCGCATGGTGACGCGGTCCGCGGAGATCTCGGTGAGGGCGGGGACCACGATCACGCCGATCTTCTCGTGCTCGAGCTTCCAGGCGGTGCGGCGGAACTCCTCCGCGCTCGCGGAGGAGCCGGCGGTGAACAGGAGCATGTCCGGGGCGGCGGACTCCGCGATCGCCAGCAGGTCACGCTCCGCGCCGAGCACGGGGATCCCGAGCCGGGAGGAGTCGGCGATGCCGCCTGGGGTCACGGCTCCCACGATGTCGTAGCCGAGCCACCGCTCGCGGTGCAGGGTCGCGGCGATCCCGTCGACGTGGCCGAGGGAGCCCACGGCGATCACCGACTGGCGGAAGCGGCCGCGCACGCGGGCGGTGGCGAGGCCGCGCCGCAGCAGCAGCCGGTTCAGCAGCAGCAGCGGCGGGCCCGCCACGAAGAGCGCGAGGAAGAAGGCGCGGGAGAGCTCGAGATCCAGGAGGTAGACGAACGCTCCGATCACCCCGAAGGCGGCACCGGAGGCGTGGAGCACGTTGCGGTAGAGCTGCGGGCCGGAGGTGAGCTGACGACGGTCGTACCCGCCGAGCATCGCGATCGCGGCCAGCCAGCCCAGCGCCATGACGAGGGAGGCGCTGGCGACGTTCTCGCGGAGATCGCCGGCCGGCGGCAGGACGAGCTGGCGCACGGCGAACGCGATGCCCACCGCGAGGGCGAGCGCGAGCACGTCCGCGACGATCATGGCCGGCAGCGTCAGCAGGCGCAGCCGTGCCTCCGGCGTGCGCCGGGTCCGCGTCGAGGATCGGCGACGTGCCGGCGCAGCCCGCTCGGCGTCTAGATCGGTCAAGGTCCCCACTCCCAGGTCCCCGGGAACAGCGTTCAACAGCCCCTCCACGGCTCATCGGCGACCACTGCCACCGTCTCACACCCCTGCGCCGGACCGTTCGGCCCGACGCCCCGCCACCTCGAGCACCCTAGGGAGATAACGGGCGAAGCGACGTTTGGTTGCGACTTTAATCGTGGGTGGCGACAGACGAGCACAGTTGTGCAGAAATTGTGATCAGCGACGCCGGGCTAACGCGGGCGCCCACGCGCCCCAGAGCGAGAGGTAGGTCCGCTGCGTGAGGGCACGAGAGAGCTGGACCGGCTGCCGGGTGGTGCTCAGTGTGAGCGTGCCGGTGATGTCGGCGGCGATCTGCTTCCCATGCCAAGCACCGCGGCGCCGGGCGCCGTCCCATGACCCCTCGCGAAAAGGGTTAAGTTCTGACGCATGGACTATGCGGGACAGTTCTCTGTCGTAATCCCGACGCTGCAGCGATCCGACGACCTCCACGCCATGGTCGAGCTCTGCGCGGCGCATCCGCTGGTCGCGGAGGTGCTCGTCATCAACAACGCCCCCGCCCCGCTCGAGTACGGCTCCTCGAAGGTGCGGGTGCTCGATCAGGGCGAGAACATCTTCGTGAACCCCGCGTGGAACCTCGGCGCCCGTGAGGCACGGGGCGAGTACGTCGCGATCATCAACGACGACATGCGGTTCGATCCCGAGCTGATCGACCACGCCGCAGCGGCTCTCGCGAAGCCGTTCGTCGGGATCGTCGGGATCGACGGCGCGCACATGAACCGTCCCCGCGCCGAGAAGATCCGCACCCGGGTAGCGACCTACGAGCACGTCACCCTCGGGTTTGGGATGATCATGTTCCTCCGCGCCGACGACTACGTCCCGATCCCTGATCAGGTGAAGATCTGGGGCGGCGACGACTGGCTGTTCATGCAGCAGAAGCATCCGAACCGTGTCCTCGTCGGCGCCCGAGTCGAGACCGACTTGTCCGTCACCTCGAGTTCACCCGAGTTCCAGGCACTCCGGAAGCAGGAGTGGGACGCCACGAACCAGATGATGGGCCCCGTGCACGGGACCCGATGGTGGCACCGCCCCGCCCACGCCCTCGCGCAGGCGAGGAAACTGCGCGCGAGGGTGCGGGCCGGCCGTTAGTACCCGTGCAGGCCCGGGTCTCGTGCGAGACGCTTCGGACAGGTCCGGGAGCTGGGTCTGGAGGCCACGAGGTTCTTCCCTGTTCCGGGGCCGCCTCGACCGTCCGACGGCGGGTAGCACGCGTTCAAGGCGAGCGTGCGGCCTGAGAGGCGAGCGAGGACGGCGAGACTTTCGACCGGAGCCCTCGAGTTGCCGCTATCGTTCGACTCGTCGCACGCCCGCGCCGAGCGCGGGCATCCGGTGAGGAGCAAGGAGGGAGACGTGGCCGGTCCATCGGTCAGCGTGATCATCCCGTGCTTCCAGGCGCAGGCGACCATCGCGCTCCAGCTGGCCTCGCTCTCGGATCAGGTCGACGCACCGTCGTTCGAGGTGATCCTCGTGGACAACGACCCCGCGCAGCGCCTCGACGAGGACGTCGCGGACTTCCTGCACTCCAGCGCTTTCGATCTGCGGATCGTCCGCGCACACGAGCATCAGGGCTCCTCCTATGCGCGGAACGTGGGGATCTCCCATGCTCGCGCCGAATCGCTGCAGTTCTGCGACGCGGATGACGTCGTCTCACGGACATGGGTGAGGAACGGACATCTCTCGACTCTGGACTCGCTGCTCTGGACCGGGGAGTCGATCCTGCTGACCGAGGCGCCGTTCTCGGCCGGGCTCGAGGCGGTCCGCCGGGAGTTCGACGCTCCTCCCCCGGAGTGGAGTGCGCCGGCGGACAAGCAGACCGGTCCGTTCCCCGTCCTGATGGCAGGGAACTTCGGTGCGGCACGTTCGACGCTGCTGGAGCTGCAGGGCTTCGACCAGGGCTTCGCCCACTACGGCGACGACAACGACCTCGCCTTCCGGTCTCGGCGCGACGGCCACCGGGTCCCGGTCGCGGAGTCGGTCCGCATCGCGTATCGAGGGAAGTGGTCCGCGACGCAGCGCATGCGCCGCGGGTTCCACGACGCACGGGCCCGACGGCGGCTGCTGATCGTCCACGGAGCGTCCTCGCAGTCGCCCGTCCCGCCGTGGCCGGTCGACATCGCCCGATGCCTGGCGGCGACTGTCCTTATGCCGTTCCGTCGCTCGGTCGCGCCGTTCGACGTCGCCATGCGGTGGTCCCATGCCCTCGGCAATGCGAGCGGATCGCTTCGCTTCGGATGGCCTCGAAAGGCGCCTGCGTCGACGCCAGGGCACGGACTCTCCTCTTCGCCCACTCACTCCGTCGATCCTTCGGAAGGGACGGTGACCGCATGAAGCTGCCGCTCGCAGGGTCCGTGAGGCGGGCACTCCTCCTGGCCGCAGGATCTCCCGTGGTGCCGATCCGGCACCGGGCTCGACTCCTGGCTCGGCTGGGCGTTGCCGGCGTCGACGGCGTCGCGCTAGGCCACGGCGTCACCTTCTGCAATCCGAACTCGATCAGCGTCGGCGCAGGAAGCTTCATCAACAATCAGGCCTACTTCGATGTGGGCCCGATCCACCTCGGAACCCATGTCACCGTAGGGCCCCGCGCGATGTTCGTGACCGGTGGGCACGAGATCGGGCCGTCCATGCAACGGGCCTCAGCTGGCGCCCACCGCGGCATCACCATCGGTGACGGCGCATGGATCGGCGCAGGGGTCATCATCCTCCCGGGCATCACGATCGGCGCTGGTTGCATCATCGGCGCAGGAGCCGTGGTAACCGCTGACTGTCTTCCCGACAGCGTCTACGCAGGCGTTCCCGCTCGTAAGCTGCGCGACCTGGATCCGGACGAGCAGATCGCGGAGGTGAGCTGACGTGAGCAGGACCCCTCCGCGCCTCAGTGTCATCATCCCCGCACACAATGCGGCGAGCGTGATCGGCGAGCAGCTCGAGGCGCTGCGCGAGCAAGAAGGCGCCGAGCCCTTCGAGGTTCTGGTCTGTGACAACAACAGCACCGACGGCACGGCACAGCGCGCACTCGACGACGCAGGATCCCTGGATCTGCGGGTCGTCGACGCCTCGGGCCCTGCAAGCGCCAGCCACGCCCGGAACCGGGGTGCCGCGGCCGCAGCGGGCGAGATCCTGCTCTTCTGCGATGCCGACGATCTCGTGGACCCGCAATGGGTCGTCGAGCTGTCGACACCACTGTCCCGCGGTGCCGATGTCCTCGTCGCGAGCGCTCTGCATCACCAGCGCTTCAATGACGTGGAGGTTCTCCGCGCCTACGACATCGGCCCGGACCCCGACCGTGCTTCGGTCCCCGATGAGTCTTCACAGCCGCCCCCGTATGCGGGATACCTCCCCACGGTTCCCGGCAATGGCTTCGCCATCCGACGAGACCGCTATCTCACGCTGCACGGGATGGATCACTCGTACCCGGGCGGGGCGGAGGAGACGGACTTCGCATGGCGTGCACAGCTTGCCGGCGTGCGCGTCGTCGTGCGCCCTCGCGCCGTCGTGCACTACCGGCTGAAGGACACGCCCCGTCCTCTGTTCCGACAGCAGCGGATCCAGAACTTCGCGAGGATCCTGCTCTGGACCCGATATCGCGAGCAAGGGATGTCCGGACCGAGCACCGCGTACTCCCTGGGCGAAGTGGCTCGCCACCTCCCGGGACTCCTGCGTCGACAGAGCCGAGCCGACCGGCTGCGCACCGCGCGAATCCTCGGTGGGAACCTCGGTGCGCTGCAGGGAATCCTCACCTTCCGCATCCTCCGTCGCTCTCCCACTCCTCGCACCGACGAGATCACTCTCTCGGAGGCACCGGGGCGATGACTTTCGACATCCTTTACATCCGAGCGGGTGGGAACGGCTGGGGACCCATCGACCAGCTCGCCGATCTCACCGCTCGGCTCCTCGAAGGCAACCTCGTCACCCTGCAGGATCAGGGCGAGGTCTCGATCGCCCGCAAGCTCCTCGGACAGCTCCCGCGGCACCGTTCGAGCCGACGAGCGCTTCTCGTCCTCGCCTCGAACCCGGCTCACCTCGCCTACGCCGCCCGCCTGCACCATTGGCTGCCCGGGTACCGCACGACCGCTGCCTGGGTGATCGACTCCTTCTGGAGTGATCGCATCTCGCGCATGGCACGGCACCGCGGGCATTTCGACCACATCTTCATCACCGACTGTGACCTGCAGGACGAATGGAAATCCGCGACTGGGACCGAGATCCACTGGGCACCCTGGGGCACCGACACCCTCGCGATCAAGGACCTGCCGACCGAACGCACTGTCGACCTGCTCCGCATCGGACGACAGCCTGCCGCTTGGGACGATGACCGTCGCACGGAGGAAGCCGCTGCGGCCGTTGGACTAACCTTCGAAGGACGGCCTGCCATGGATCCGGATCCTGCGGTGAACCAGCAGAACGTGCGCTCGGCCCTGCTGCGCTCCAAGTTCGTGCTCGCCTTCTCCAATCTCGTGAGCCCTGCCGACTACACACATCCGACCAGGGACTACGTCACTGGGCGTTGGACCGACGCGCTCGGGGCGGGAGCGATCGTCGCGGGGGTCGCGCCGAGCGCCGCTGATCGGACGCTTGGTCCTGCGGCCACGATCGAGATCGATCCCTCAAACCTCTCCCGTGGGATCGAGCAGATCCGTGAGGTCGTCGTTCGCTGGTCCCCATCGATTCCTGCGCAGACTCACGCTCATGCGCGTGCGACGCTGGACTGGCGGTGGCGGATCCATGAGATCGCCCTCGCGCTCGACCACGCCCCATCCACGCAGTTCCAGAACGAGCTCGCCCTTCTCGAGGCAGGAGGAACGATCCGATGATCCGGTCGGCGGCGGAGAGCACGGCACGAAGCCTGCTGAACACCGTGCGCGAGCGTCCCGGAGCACGCACTATCCAGGGATCGTCGGACGCCATCCGGGGCGGCAACAACCTCTACCTGTGGCAGTGGGCCCATCTTGAACAGCGCGCCGGACGACGTGCCGCCGTGCTGCGCTCCGCCACCATGCCCGACTGGATCGACGAGTTCCCACTCCTCCAGGACCTCACGATCGACGAGAGGGAGATCTCCCTCCTCGATCGCCGCCGGTTCGCGACCCGCTTCTTCTTCGACCACGACTTCGATCGCGCGCAGAACAGGGACTTCTGCCTGGCGCTCGTGGACAGCAGCGACTCCTTCCGCGCACGACGCTCACGGATCCGAGATCAGATCGCTCCCGAGACCCTTGTGGTGAACGTGCGCCGTGGCGACTACTACGAGGTGCCCGAGTTCTTCTCACGATTCGGCCTGGACATACAGAGCCACGTCGCCGGTGCAGCAGAGCTCGTGCTACAGGCCGGTCGTCCTGTCGACGACGTCCTGGTCGTCTCCGACGACGTCGACTGGTGTCGCCGGGAGCTCACGTCAGTGCTCGGCGATATCCGGACGCTCGAAGGCAGGTCCTCGCCGTTCGACGATCTCGCTGCGCTGTCCTCAGCCACCACCCTGGTCCTCGCGAACTCGACATTCTCCTACTGGGGCAGCCACCTGGCCTCCTCGTCCGTCGACGAGCATCTCGCGATCGCGCCGTCCCACCACGAGATCACACCTGACGGAAGCCTCATCGCCCCGATGTTCGACCCGGCCTGGCCCCGCACCGAGTACTCGCCGCTCCGAGGAGCAGCTGGATGAGCAAGCTGCCGTCTATTAATCCACTGGCGACCGCGCAAGCCGCCAAGCATCGTCTCTTCGTCGCTCGCCGAAGCGCGGCTGCAGCGTGCGACGCCGTCGCCTTTAGAGTCCGCCGTCGTAACGCACTGCGACGTGCCGCGGAGGGGATCACTCTTCCCCCGCTGCCGACTGCGGGCCGGGGCGAGATCTGGGGCATCGCCATGGTCCGGAACGAGGCTGACGTCCTGGAGGGCACGCTCACTCAGCTGGCGTCACAGGGCGTGGACCGCGTGCTCTGCGTGGACAACGGATCGACCGACGCCACACGGGACGTGCTCGCCTCCGCCCCACGAGACCTTCCCGTGATCGTCGGCGACGACTCATGGACCGCATTCGAGCAGTCCGCGAAGATGACCGTCCTCGCTGATGCCGCACGACGAGCGGGAGCCGCCTGGGTTCTGCCCTTCGACGCCGATGAGCGCTGGATGGGACAGGGCGGCTCCATCGCCGACGTGCTGCGCAGCACTGCCGCACCCATCGTCGTCGGCGAACTCGTGAACGCCTTTCCCGATCCGCTTCAGGACGGGGCGTGGCGACTGGATCCGATGGCTCACCATGACCCGAAGATGGCCTTCCGCCCGATGCGAGGAGCGGTGATCGGCATGGGGAACCACCGTGTGATGCGCCCCGGCGACATCGTCCCTGGTCTCGGCATCGTCCATCTCCCGTGGCGCAGCTTCGAGCAGTTCCGGGCCAAGGTGGAGCACGGTTCACGAGCGCTCGACGCGGCAGAGCTGGACGCCGATGCGGGATGGCACTGGCGCCGTCTCGGGGCGATGGACGAGAGCGAGCTGCGCGCCGCGTGGCACGGCATGCTCTCCGGCGAGAAGATCCCCGAGAACGCCTGGCAGCCGGGCGATGTCACCGTGCCGTTCTCTGTCACCGATTCACTCCACTGGGACGACATCGTCGCCGCACGTCTATAGCCCCCTCCCCCGGGATCAGCGTGCTGGTGTTCGAGCCTCACCGGCCAGGGCTTTGAGGATCGCTCGGCGCCCCAGGGGCGCCTTGCTTCGCAGCGGAGTGGCCGTGGGAATGCTCTTGAGAGGAGTTCCCTCAACAGAGACCTGGCCCGGGGACACGGACAACACGGCAGCGGATGAGACAGCCAAGTCCGACAACGATCTCAGCAGATCGTCCGCCACGGCCTCGCAGCTGTGGCGAGCAACTGATCGGAGAGCGTTCTTCCCCATTCTTCGCCGTTCAGCCGGCTGGGACAGCTGGCGATCCATCGCTTCTGTCCACGCGTCGAGTGTGCGTTGCCCCACCAGTGCGCCGTCTACATTCGGCGTCACCGCTTCCCGGTACGGACGTGTCGCTTGAGCAAGCGTCGGCACACCCACCGCTCCCGACTCGAGCCATTTCAGTGCAGATTTGGTGTCAGCAATCGTGGGGTTGTCCATGTTCGGCGCTAGAACAAGATCCATCTGGCGCATCCACATCGGGAGATCCTTCCAGTCCATGAAAGGCACTCGGTGAAACCTTCTGCCGAGCTCACCGAGTGGCTCGGGACTTGAATGAGCCCCGAACGCCCAGAAGTGGACACCTCTGTGACGTCTCGAGCGGAGCAGTTCTGCGATGGCCGGTGAGAGCCAGCTCAGACCGGGCCCGTGCGTTCCGGACCCGTCGAACATCGCCACACGCACCGGCCCCGGCACCCGAGGTCGGCGACGAGCTCGTTCAGACAGCTCCATCTGAGCGGGGTGCACTCCATTACGGAATGGCGTGGCAGGGACACCCAACTGGGTTTGGGCGAGGTTCGCTATAGCCTCCGTCGACCCCAGCATCCGTCCGCACAGAAGAACTGTCTCCTGGTAACGCATCGCAAACTCCGCAGCCTCCCCTGCAAACCCGTTACTCTCCACATCGAAGAGAGCATCGTCTATATCGAATGCAAGGATCGTGTCCGGGAGCTGCTCTCGGATCTTGGCCAGAGAGCGCGCAAGCACTCTCGTTGCCGGGACTCGAAACACGATCACCGCATCAGCGCCCACCACCTTGCCCGGCAGCTCCGGGTCGGCTGCATCGTGCACGAGCGCCAGAATGCCACGACGCTCGAGACCCGCAATGGGGGTCTGGACGCGATAGCGAAGGGGAGCTCCTTCCACGGTGTCGACGACGAAGTCGATCCGTCGCACCTGCGGTGAGTACGGGTTCTCGACCTTGGGGGTTCTCATGGCGTCCGCCCCGAGCCATCATTCAGCCCTTTCACCTGGCTGCCCAATTCAGGATTCGCGTCATCGGGTTCGCCTCGAGACGTCGAGAGATCCCCGAGCTCGACGAGGTGAGCGAACCCGGCATTACTCCGCCGCAGCTCGTCGAACGTCCCGGTCCCGGCGACCCGGCCGTTCTCCATGTAGACGACGGTGTCGACGTTCTTGACGGTCGAGAGTCGGTGCGCGACGACGATGACCGTCATGTCGCCAGGCAGCGCATTGACAGTCTCGGTGATTCTGCGCTCGGTCTCGTTGTCGAGAGCCGAGGTCGCTTCATCGAGCACGAGAAGCTGCGGGGAGCGGTAGAGAGCGCGCGCAATTCCCAGCCTCTGCCGCTGACCACCGGAGAGCCGACTCCCCCAGTCCCCGACGTCACCATCCAGACCGCCGGGTAACGCTTCGACGACGTCTTCGAGCTGCGCCATCTTGACGGCCTGCCGCAGACGCTGCTCGTCGGCTTCCTCGACTGGCACGTCGAAGAGGACGTTCTTCCGCACCGTGTCTTCGGCGATGAAGACGTCCTGGGCGACCACGCCGCAGATGCGTCGCCAGCTTTCGACGCCTTCGGCGATGTTCACCTCGTCGGCTCTGATATTCCCGCTGGTCGGGGTGAGCAAGCCGAGCGCCAGATCCACGAGTGTCGTCTTCCCCGCCCCCGACGAACCGACGAAGGCAACCGAACTACCCGCGGGGATGTCGAGGTCGATGCCCCGCAGCACCTCGTGCTCCGCTCCGGGGTAGCGATAATGCACGCCTTCGATCCGAAGCGACTTCGAGAGGGTCATCGGTGCGCATTCTTCCGTCTGAGGCATTCCAGCGCGCTGGGCTGCATCGCGAAGCTCATCCTCGACCAGAAGGACGGACGCCCGCCCGATGCGGAATCCGTTGACCGCACCCACCAACGAAGAGATGTTCGGGAGGAGCCGGAACCCTGCGGCGACGAAGAGCGCTAGCGACCCCACAGCCTGGTTCGCTGCCCCGGACAGGAAGCTGACCGTGAGGAGCACGCCAACTCCGAGGATGAAGAGGATCTCCAACAGATACTTGGTGATCGAGCTGTAGAAGTTCCCCTCACGCGAAGCTCGCTCGTTAATCAGAAGGCCTCTTCTGAATCGCTCTACGAAAACGTGCGCGGACCCGCGAACTTTGACCTCCTTGAACCCCTGCAGGCCCTGGAGGCCTGCGATCGTGGCAACCTTCGAGCCCTCCATGATGTCGTCGCCGACCTGCGCGATCCTCGGGCGGACGACTCGAAGATAGGCAAGAGCAGCGATGCCGAAGTAGATCAGGGCGAGCATCGCCTGCACTGGGGTGGTCACCAGCAAAGCGACCAGGATCGCGGTGACGGTGAGCCCGGACGAGACGATCGTGATCGCGGAACTTACGGTGTTGAACACCTGCCCTACCGCCGCGTTCATGGTGCGGATGGCCTCTCCGATGTTGCGGCGACGGAACACCGCCATTGGTTCATGAAGGAACCCCTGAAAGAGCCTGGTGGACATCTCGACCCGTTTGTCCATCACGAATCCGGACTGCCACCAGACGAAGACCATCGCCAGGACGTCCTTCAGGATGAAGAGCCCCACCACGACGCCGACGAGGACCATACCGAACGTTCCCCGTCCCGGCTGGCCCAGCAGATTCCACACCACTCCAGTCGCACCGTCGTCAAGGGGTGCTCCGATGGCGATCTGGACCAGCGGGAGCACCGTCACGATTGCGACTGTCTCCACGAGGGCCAGGGCGCCCGAGAGCGCCGCCGCGATCACGAGCCGCCACCGTGTCGGTCGATCGAGGAGCCGCAGCAGGAGGCGGAGTGTCCCGGTCGTCCGTTCGTTCCGCGCCTCGGGCGTTTCCGGACCCTGCTCAACTGTCACGGGGTAGTGCTCCTTCTGAGGTCATCGATGAGCGTGCGCAGCTCGGCGTGGAAACGCTCTTCGGAGAACTGCTCCGCTCTCGCGCGAATTGCGTGCGGGTCCGGGAAGACGCCCCGGGAGTGATGATCGATGGAACGACGAATCGTGCTGGGGTCCGGAGAGTCGAAGAACGCCCCGCTCACGCCCTCCATCACCGTATCGAGGTATCCGCCCGCGCGCAGTGCGATGGTCGGGACCCCATGTGCTCCCGCCTCGAGCGGGGTCAGGCCGAAGTCCTCGTGGCTCGCGGCAATGAGTGCCGTGGCATGGCCGTACGCCCACCGCATCTGCGCGTCGGAGAGCCCCTCGACCAGGCGCACGTTCGCGGGGGCCATATCCCGCAGGCGTTGCTTCTCGGGCCCTCGGCCGATCACGAGCAGCCGCCGATCCGGCATCTCGGCGAAGGCCTCGATCACGGAGTCGACGTGCTTGTACGGCTGGAGCCTCGAGACCACGAGGTAGTGGCCACCTTCAGTCCCGTCTTCCCCGGCCCATCCTGCGAGCTCACCGATCGGCTCCTGCTCGCCCTCGGCGACGGCCGGGCTGAACGGCGGGAACAGCGTAGGAGCGGCGATCCCGTAGACGCGCTGAATCCGCTCACGAACGACGGAGGAGTTCGCGAGATACAGGTCCGCGGTCCGTGCGGCGCGCTGATCCCATCTCGTGAGGAACGGAGTGAGCGCCTTGAGCGCGATCCGCTTCGGATCGAGCGGACCGGCCTCACCGAGGTAGTCATCGGGCAGGTAGAGCCAGCGGGCAGGCGAATGGCAGTACACGGTCTTCCTCCCCGTGGTCGGGAAGGCGTGCGCCCAGCCGGACGAGGAAGCGATCACGACATCCGCATCGATCTCCATCCGCGAAGAGGCTGCGGCGAGGAGGGGCAGGGCGATCCGAGGATCCCGCCGGAACGCGCCGAGGCGGTTCAGGCCGCTCGTGCGGATTCGCATCTCCCGGAACTCCGGGTAGGTCTGCTCCGGCTCGTAGAACAGCGTGTGGATCTCCGCCTCGGGGAACGCCTTCGCGAGGGAGAGCACCACTCGTTCCGCTCCCCCACGCTGCGTGAGGTAGTCGTGCGCGATCGCGATGCGAGGACTCATCGGTTCCTTCCCCGATCACCGCTGGAGCGCGTCGCACCGGCGAGGCCGGCTCCCTCGACGGCGAGTGCGACGAGCTTTCTGCCCACCGGCGTCAATACGAGGGGAAGAATTCTGTCGACCCACCCTGCTCCTCGCTCCACTGCTTGCCTGGAGCGCATGGACGATGCGGTGAGTCGAACCGCCGCTCCCCAGAGTCCTTTTCCGGCTGCTGGCGCCCCGATCGGAGCCTTCGGATGCAGCCTTAGGAAGGTCGCGCGTGCCCAACCGGCCTCGAAGGCCTTGATCGAGCGGGCACGGGTTGTGCGGGCCGGCCCGTGGTGCTCTGCCGTCGCATCGTCGACCACCTCGATTGGAAGGCCCGCAGCGTGGAGCCGGTAGCCGTAGTCGACGTCTTCCCAGCCGTAGCCCCGGTACCTGTCGTCGTAGGTCCCGATGGACTCCCAGGTCGACTTTGTGATCGAGCAGCTCGCGGCCCAGAGCCGCCACCGCTCGGACGGCGGCCGGCTGAGCACATGGGCGTATGACTTCCTCGCCGCGTCCTCGCCGTATGCGCGGGCGTACGGGCTGAGGGCATGGATGTCCCGGGTCGGGCCGACGACGCCGACCGGGTCTCCGGAGGCGTGCGCGTCGAAGTGGGCAGCGACGTAGCCGGACGGAACCACGAGGTCGTCGTCGCAGCGGATCAGCACGTCGCCGCGGGCGGCCTCGAATCCCGCGTTGAGCGCGGCGACTCGCCCACGATTCTCCGGGAAGACGATGCTGCGCAGGTCGAGCCTCGACTCGTTCTCGAGGAGCGCCACCGAGCCATCGTCGACGCCGTCAACGACGACGATAACCTCGAAGGACGGCGTGCCGCCCTGCTGGACGGCCAGGCTGTCCAGCAGCAGTGGCAGCCGATCCACTCCTCGGTACGACGGGACGATGACGGTCGCGTCGACCTCTCGCTTCTTCGTCACCGCGCCCCGCCCTTTCCCGCTCTCGATCGTGAGTACTCACGCCAGCGGACGGCCAGGGGCTTCAGGTACGGCTTGGCCCGACCGATCGCTTCCTGGCGCAACGCCCTCACGGACCGCTCCGTCCCGTTCATGGGCGACCTGACCGTGACGCTGTACTTGTCCAGCAGTTCCTCGGGCACGAGCTCATGCCCTATGTGGAATCGTTCAGCAAACCTTGCGATGCCGAGCGGCTTGTCCCGATGACCGCAGAAGTGCATGACTGCAGCGTCGTCCAAAGAACTTTCGTAGTAATGGCCCCGCGAGTTCAGCTCACGATGACCGACGATCGACGTGTCCGAGATGAGACTGGTCTCCTGCAGCACCCACCACATCTGGTCCTGATCGCCGCCGGTGAAGACCCCATCCCGCGTGTCATCCCACCAGGCCCTGACAGCGCCGAGGTCCGCGTTACACATGAGGTCCAGCAACTGCTCGCCTCGGCTGTCGTTCTTCAGGAGAACGACTCCGGTGTTGATGCGCGACCAGAAGCCGTTGGGTTCCTCCGGTCCTTCCGCGATGACGAGGAACTTGCCCTCGGACTCGGCAGCATCGACCAGCTCGCCGATGGTGTTCCGGGTGAAGTCGGTGAAGAACGCATCATCATCAATCCATGCGATCCAGTCATATCTGGGCAGGATCCTGCGGAGGATCGTCGTCTTGTAGAAGAACTTGTTCGTCACCCCCTCGCCGAGACCGATCTCCAGGCGGTAGTCCAGCCCATGCTCCTGGGCGTAGATCTGGTGGTTCACATAGGAGCGGAGCCGAACCTCATCGCCTCCTGAGACCAGGCAGACTCTCTGATCACGCATTTCGTCCTCCCCATGCAGTCGGTACGTCGAACCGTCCTCCCATCGACCCGAGCAGCTCGGCAACTCTGCGGGATCCGGCCTGCGGGGAGTAGCACGTCTCCCAGCGTGCGCGGCTGTTCTCGAGAGTTCGCCCGGACGCGCTCAGAGAAGCGAGTGCCTCGCAGATGATGTCGGCGAGGTCTGCAGCGTTACCGCGTTGAGCAATCCACGGGAAGTGCTCACCCGCCACTTCAGGAAGTGCGCCAGCGTCCGAGATCACGAACGGCACCCCTCGCGCCATCGCCTCGGCAGCGACGAGCCCGAACGGCTCCTCCCAGACTGAGGGGAACACGGCCAGGTCCACCTGGTCGAAGAACTCTTCCCGGCGTACCCAGCCCAGATGGTCCACGCTCCCCCCGAGGGGCTCGAGGGCGGCCCGTATCTCCCGGTCGTCTACCGCATCCCCGAACCTGTTCTCGCCGGCGAGGACCAGGCGCACCTCGCGCTCCGACCATGTGATCACCTCGACCATCGCGCGGGCGAGCACGTGTACGCCCTTGTCCTTTGTAAGGCGTCCGAGAAACCCCACACGGAGCGGTCCTACAGATCGAGGCGCTCGGGCACAGACGGTGATGTCCTCGGTCCAGTTCTCCAGGACGCGGGCGCTACGGACCCGGGAAGCCATGAAGCGCGAGGGAACCAGGACCGTCGTGGCACCGACCCGACCAAGACGCGCTGCCAGGGCATTGAGCCTAGTCGGGAGGATGTGGAGATGGGCGATGCGTGGTCCCATCCCGGTCGTCGCGACAGTCGGCACCAACCCGTTGCACCACAGCGGGATCGTGCGGTTTCGCAGTCGCCAGGAAGCGAGCGCACGCATGTACCCGGGGCGGCTTGATGCCTTCAGCGGAACCACGTCGAAGCCACGGGCGCGCGCTTCGTCGAGCAGCTCCCCCGGAGTCGTCGGCGCGAGTACCGTCACGTCGATCTGCATCGATCGCAATGCAGAAGCGATGTTGAGCAGCATGACCTCGCCGCCACCCATGTCGCCGTTGTTGGTCGCGATTGCGATCTTCGGAACGCTCACCGCGCTTCCGCCTCAGGTGAAGAGTCTTCTTCCGCCTCAGATCTGTCTCGTGCCCGCGCATGTGCGTACAGGGCGATGGCGATGACGAGGGCCCACTGGAGGGTGAACAGCACCTCGCCGAGGCGCCAGGCACAGATCAACGTGGTCACGGTCGCGGCTTGGGCGACGATCTCCTGACGGCTCAGCTCACGGGCGAACGGGCGCAGAGCGAACACCACGGTCACGCCGAGAACGATGAGCAGCCATGGCCACCCGCCCTCGACCAGTGCCGTCCAATACGAGTCGTGGAACAGCCATACCTTGCCCGGGTCGTCGTCGAACACCACATAGGCCTCGCCTAGTCCCGAGCCGAAGAAGCCGGCGTCGTGGACCTTGACCTCGGAGGCGCCGTCGATCCGACTTCGCAGCAGATCCGATCCTTCCCGATCCGAGAAGACGCCGATCTGGGAATAGTCCTCCGCGACCTGGGACACGCCGATCACGATCGCGATCCCCAGGAGCCACCGTCCGAGCACCGACAATTTCGGCGCCAGGACGATCCACCCGACCCCCGCCGCAAGAGCAGCGATCGAGGTGCGAGAGCCCGTCTCCCAGACGAGGACTCCGATGATGAGGACCAGCAGCACCCTCGCCCAGCGTCGCTCCACCACGGCGAGCATCAGCACCCCGAAGACGGCGTACGCCATGCCCGCCACGTTCTTGTCCTCGAAGAAGCCCGAGAGGTATCCCCCGTAGTTGTCCGGCGCGAACCCGGCGTAGAACGCGAACGCATTGAATATCATCCCCACGCCGAGCCCTGCCAAGCCGGAGCGGAAATCGATGCGCCCGGTGGCGAGGACCATGAGCAGGACCGCCGTCAGAGCCAGTCTGATCAGCCGTCGCTTCCAGTCGAATGCGAACTCGGTGGGATCCGCGAACATCGAGATCATCCCGATGTAGAACAAGCCGATCACCAGCAGTGGCACGAGCAGCTGCAGTCGGCCGAGCTCCACCTGCGGTCGGCGGGTGATCGCGAGCAGGATGATCCCGACCATCACCACCTGATTGAGCGGGATCGGCAGGCCGAACATGGATCCCTCGAAGATCAGGCCAAAGAACAGCACGAACTCCGGGATGCGCAGCTTCCCGATCGCGGAGAGCGCGCCCGAGGTCTCGGTGCGCAGGCGGGAGCCGATCGTGGTGGCGGTGCGGTCGATCGTCGCCTCCCGAGAGGCATTGCGGTTGCTCATGCGGCCACCTCCCGGTACACGTCCGCGATCGCCACGGTCATCTCCGCGACGGTGAGCCCGCGCTCCGCTTGCTCAGGCCGCGCCGCCAGGTCGGTCCCCTGCTCGATGATCCGCGCGGCCACGAGCTCCGGCGAGCATGCCTCCTCGGCCGTGACCAGGCACCGCTCGGGCACGATCTCGCCGTTGCCCCCCACATCGGTGACGACCACGCCGAGGCCGTGGGCCGCGGCGTCCAGCAGCGTGTAGGAGAGGTTCTCCCAGGCCGAGAGCTGCACGACCACGTCATGCGAGCCGAGTGCCTCTCCGGCGTCCACGTGGCCGGGGAAGTCGATCCGGTCCTCGAGGTGCAGGGAGTTGGCGAGAGTGCGCAGGGCACCCTCCTCCGGTCCGCGGCCGGCGATCGTGAGCCGAGCCTCGGGGTGCTCGTGGGCGACGTGGGCGAAGGCCTGCATCAGCTGGTCGATGTTCTTCTCCGGGGCGAGGCGCGCGAGGGACAGCACGCGCAGGCCCGCGCGGGGCTGCGGGGTGGGCTGCGGGGCGTCGACGCCGTTGCGGATCACAGTGAAGTTCTGCCCGCTCCCCCACTGCGCCGCGACCTGCGCGGCGGTGGAGTCGCTGACGGCGATCACCCGGTCGGTGCGCAGCAGGCGGGCGCGATGCGCACCGGCCTTCACCCGGGCCTGCAGGTCGCCGGACTGGTAGTAGCCGCGCACCCCGGAGATGCCGTGCTCGGTGGAGACCAGACGGATCCGTTCACCGCGGCCGGCACGCAGCCCGGTCACGGCCGCGACCCCGGCGAGGTCCGCGAAGGCGAGATGGGTGTGCAGGAGGTCGGGGCGCAGGCGCTGCAGGGTGCGGCGAATCGTGCGCACCGCGGCGGCGGTGCCGTCGGCCGGGGAGACCGGCCCGGTCACCACGGGCGCGCCCATACCGCGCAGCGCCTCGGCGAGCGGTCCCTCGGGGCACAGCACCACCACCCGCCAGCCGGGGATCCCGGCGCGGGCGGCGTCGAGCACGTGGCGGGCCACGCCGCCGAGGTCGGCGACGGGCACGCACCACAGCGCGATCCGGTCACGGCTCTCCGCCGGTGCTGCGGTCATGGCGTGGTCACCGAGACGTGGCGCGGTGCACGGGCAGCCGGGCGCGAGCGCCGCAGCTCGGGGAACACGAACAGCCACTCGATCCGCCGGCGCGCGAGGACCAGCAGAGTGGGGACGCCGAACGTCGTGATCATCATCAGCGGGATCACATAGGGCATGTTCTCCGTGCCGGTCACATCGAGGACGCGCACGGTCGCGTAGGAGGCGAACGCATGCCCCACGTACATCACGATGGAACTGCGCCCGTACCACTCCAGCAGCCGCGTGAGGGGCCACCGGGGGATGCGGGGCGCGAGCCAGAGCACGAAGAGGATCCCCGCCAGCGAGACGGGGAGGTACTCGGGAGTCTGCGAGACCAGCAGCCGCTTGGCCACGATGTACCCGCCGCCCAGGGTGATCAGCGCGAGCAGCGCCGCGGCCCAGACCGGCATCCGCGTCTGGATCGTGGCCAGGTGCGGCCCCACCGCCGCGCCGAAGAAGAAGAACGCCCCGTACCAGAGGTACCGATCCAGGATGGGGATACCCGGCTCGACGAGCCACAGCACGGCCAGCGGCAGCGCCGCGAAGAGCAGCCAGGGCATCCACCGGGGCCGCAGCATCGCGGCGGCGTAGCAGAACAGCAGCGCCACCATGTACCAGAGGATCCCGCCGGAGAGCCACACCTTCACGTGGGTGAGGCTGCTCAGCCAGCCCATGGTCGCGAAGATGATGGTCAGCCACACCGCGTAGGGCCAGGCGACGTGGCGGAGCTTGCCCGTCACGTACCTCCACGTGCCCTTGGCCAGCGACCGCTCCACGAGCAGGCCGGAGAGCACCAGCAGCGTCGGGATGCGGAACGGGCCGAGCGCCGCGTTGAGCTTCCTGACGTAGTAGCCGGGCTCCGCGCCTTCGAGCAGCTGATCGGGGACCGACGCGGCATGCCAGAAGACCACCAGGAGGATGGCCCCGCCGCGCACCAGGTCCATCCACGTCATCCGCGACGCGGCGGGCTTCATCTCGGTCGGAACCATTCCTGCAGCCGATCCAGGGCCACGAAGAAGCCCTCTCCGGTGTTGACGTGCCCCATCCAGATCTCCGGGATGAACGGCGCGTTCGGGGCGAGGCGGTCCATGCGCTCGGCGAGGTCCTTGAAGTCGACCTCGCCCTCGCCCACCTGCACGCCTTCGCCGTCCACGCCCACCGAGTCCACGATGTGCAGGTGCTCGGTGTGCGGGCCCATCAGGTCGATGTACTCGCTGAAGGGGCGCTGGTAGAAGTTCGCGGCGAGCTTCGAGTGGGACACGTCGAAGGTGAGGCGACGGCCGTAGGTCTCGCAGAACCACACCGTGTCCTCGGGCTCCATGAACAGGTTGTGGTGCTGCTGGCCGCCCATCAGCCACGGGAACGGCGGGAGGGTCTGCGCGGTCAGGCGCACCCCGGTCTCGTCCACCCGCTCCAGGCCCTGCTGCACCCGCTCGTACAGCGGGTAGCGCTCCTCGGGCCGCAGGTGACGGTCCGGGAGGAAGCCGCCCATGGTCACCACCACGATCGGGTCCTGCTCGCAGGTGAAGTGCTCGCGCAGGTCGCGCGTCAGGTCCACCACTCGCTGCACCTCGTGGATCGAGCGCTCCCAGATCGCCTCGTCCGGGGAGGCGAGGTCGATCAGGAAGTCGCCCGGGTACAGGTCCGGGGCGTGCACGGTGAAGAACTGCTCGAGCTTCTCCCCCGGGGCGAAGAACTCGGAGAGGTCGAGGTCCATGTCCTTCGCGCTCTGGTGGAACTCGAGGAAGTCCGGCTCGGAGACCTCCAGCAGGGAGCGGAAGTCGTGGAAGCGCACCGGCAGCCCCCAGGGGCGGCGGAAGCTGTAGCCGCTGCGCTGCTGGGGCCGACCGGCGAGGTCGCCGGGGTAGAAGAAGTCCCCGGCGGGCACGTCGCGGTGCAGCGTGGTGCCCAGCAGCGCCTCGCGCTGGTTGGGCTGCAGGCCGCGGCCGGGGCTCTTGACGTCCACGTCCGCGGCGGTGACCACGTCGCCGGAGCGCAGGTCGCGGGCGGCGACCAGCGACTTGGCGAGGTTCACGCGGTTCATCAGCTCGCCGGTGGAGAGCTCGCGCGGGCCGTCGGTGCCCAGCGCCTCCTCGACGTCGCGGATCTGGCGGACCATCTGCCCCAGCTCGTCGGGCAGCAGGGAGACCTTGTGGTCGTTGCCCTCGAGAGTCTTGTCCACGGTGACGTGCTTCTCGATGATGTGCGCGCCGCGGGCCACGGCCGCCACCGGCACGTGCCAGCCGCGCTCGTGCCCGGAGTAGCCCACCAGCCCGTCGCCCAGCTCGGCGAGGCGGTCCATGTACCGCAGGTTCACGTCCTTGTAGGGCGCGGGATAGGTCGACTGGGTCTGCAGCAGCGCGAACGGAGCGCCCTGGCCGCGCAGCACCTCGACCGCGCCGGTGATCTCCTGCTCGGTGCTCATGCCGGTCGAGACGATCATCGGGGCGCCGAAGCCGGCGACATGCGCGAGCAGGTCGTGGTTGGTGAGATCCGCGGAGGCGATCTTGAATCCGGGCACGCCGTAGCGCTGCAGGGCATCGGCCGAGGGAAGGTCCCAGGGCGTGCAGATCACGTCGACCTCGCGCGCGGCGCAGTGGTCGAACACCCGGTACATGTCCTCGACGGACAGGGAGTACTTGGCCAGCAGATTCATCGTGTACTGCGGGCCGAGGTCCTCGCCGGCGCTGGCGGCGCCGCCGGAGCGGTACAGCGCCGCCATGTCGCGCAGCTGGAACTTCACCACGTCCACGCCGGCCGCCACGCAGTGGTCCACGAGGGTCTTGGCGAGCTCGACGTCGCCCTGGTGGTTGTTGCCGATCTCGCCGATGATCAGCGCGGGATGGTCCTCTCCCACGGTGCGGCGGCCGATGGTGAGGGTGCGCGCGCCGGGGGTGGCGACGGCGACGAGGCGGCCGCGCTCGTCGAGCACGGGGATGCGGTCCACGCCGTCTCGGAACAGCGGGACGATGTCGGCGACCGGGGTGCCCTCGAGGACCGAGACGAAGCGCGGGTTCGCGGCATCGACCGCGGGGGCGTCGAGGTCGGGGGCGGTGTGCTCCACGAGCCAGCGGCGGATGTCGCCGTCGCTGAGGGTGCCGCGCACGACGCCGTGCTCGTCCAGGACGAACACGACCCGGGCCTTGTTCGCGCTGATGCGCCGCAGCGCCTCGAGCACGGTCGCGGTGACGTCGACCGTGTAGGGGGCGGTGGTGCGGTCCAGGATCACGAGGTCCTCCATCCGAGTCGGGCGAGCATGCTCTCGGCGGCGGCGACGTCGGTGAGGGTGTCGATGTCCACGCCCTCCACCTCGTCCAGCACGAACAGGTCCGTGCGCCCGCCGATGCGGTTGCTCTTGGTGCGGTAGATGTGCGGCGCCGTGACGTAGAGGCTGCCGTTCTCGAAGTAGTGCATCTGCTGCGCGGTCAGCTCCTGGCGGCGGGGCCGGGCGTCCACGTCGTAGGCGGCGCGGGCGCTCTGCCCGGGCGACTCCGGCAGGCGCCAGAAGAACGGCGACTCCGGCACCACGCCCACGAGGGCATCGACGCCCTTCTCGCGGAACACGGCGAGCGCCCGGCGGATCGTGTCCGGTCGGCGCACGGGCGAGGTGGCCTGCAGCAGCACCACGGCGTCCAGCGCCGTGCCCTCGGCCTCGACCACGTCCATGGCGTGCAGGACCGTCGGCTCGGTGGGGGCGTCGTCGGTCGCGAGCTCGGCCGGGCGCTGGATCACGCGGGCGCCGTGCGCGGCGGCGACCTGCGCGATCTCGGCGTCCTCCGTGGAGACCGCGACGATCACGTCATCGCCTTCCTGCGCCTCGAGCGCCTGCGCGATCGTCCAGGCAATCAGCGGCCGCCCGCCCACGCTCAGCAGGTTCTTGCGCGGGATGCCCTTGGAGCCGCCCCGCGCGGGGATCACGACCAGTGCCGTCATCCGGCGCCCTCGAGGATCTGGGCGATGAGGCGGGAGGGCTCGTCCGCCCCGGTGGCCAGCGCGGGGGTGGGCTCCCCGCCCCAGCGGCGCATGTCGTAGCGGTCCCAGAACTCGCGCACCCAGGCGGGCACCTTCTCGCCGGCGACCCAGGAGGGGATGCCGCGGGCGGCGGCCTCGAGAATGCCGGTGGAGAAGATCCCGACCACCGGGGCGCCCACCTCGTGCAGCGGGACCGAGGTGTCCTGGAACTCGACGCCGCGGCGCATCATCAGCTTGTGCGCAGTGCGGGAGAGGACGTCCGTCTCGGACGGGTGCGGGCGGTACAGCGCACCCTCGGCGCGGCAGAAGGACATCGCGATCCCGGCGGTGAGGCGGCGCGGCAGCTCGGCGCCGTGCATCTGGCCGAGGAACACGGGCTTCTGCCCGGTCACATCGACCTCGCCCTCGCTCTCCTTGCCGGCCTGCCACAGCAGCTGGGAGCCGACGATTCGCACCTCCACGTCGTCGCGGCCGGAGCGGTAGAACTCCGCGTCGGCGTCGCTCCAGGCCAGCAGCGTGGTGCGGGGCGGCAGCGGCGGGGCGTAGGGGGTCAGGGCACCGTGCTGGACCACGGCGGAGGCGGTGTCGGTGGCGAGCGCCCATTCGTGCGCGGCGCGGCCCGCGGCGAGGTGCTGGCCGAGGGTGAGCACTGCGCCGATCCCGCGCCTGTCCAGCACGACGGCGAGGCGGCGGCGCTGCTCGTCCTCGGTGGTGGCGGGCTCGATCCGCTGATGGGTCCACTCGTCGCCGGCGAGCTCGGGCAGGTCGAGGCCGGCGGGGCTGAGCACGTCCACGCCGATGCGCAGGTAGGGCAGGGAGGTCAGCAGGCTCGCGCGGGAGGTCGGGGAGGCGGAGTCCAGCCCGATCAGCAGGCGGGTGTCCCCCTCTCCCTCGCGGGAGTGGAGCATCAGGCCGGGCATCTGCTGCGTGCCGCGACGCGAGCGCACCGCACTGGTGACGGCGTGCTTCACCTGTCGGGCGCGGTTCCGTGTGCTCTGCCATTCCTGCCAGCGCTCCAGGGAGCTGGGGTGGATCAGTCCTGCCACAGCGAATCGACCTCCTCGAGGCGATGATCGAAGGTGTGCTCGGCGAGGGTGCGGCGCCTGCCGGCTTCTCGCATCCTCTCCCCCCAGGCCCGGTCCTGCAGGGCGCGCCGCGCGAGATCGAGGAGCTCCTCGCGATCGTGCCACACGGCGACCTCGGTGCCGACCTCGTAGAACTGGTCCACGTCGTCGCGGTCCACGAGCTGCACCCCGCCCATGCCGGGGATCTCGAAGGTGCGCATCGCGTGCCCGTTCTGCAGGCCGTGGATCGCGACGGCCGCCGCGCCCTCGGCGTGGATCTGGTACGCGCGCTCGAGCGGCACCTCGCGGGAGGCGGCGATCGGGGGCCGTGACCAGGAGAAGGTGCGGGCGCGGTCGAACGGGTGGCGGGAGAAGTCCCGGCCCCAGGCGTGCACGGGCAGGTCATGCTCGGCGAGGTGGGTGAGCAGCTCCTTGCGGTTGGCGTAGCCGGACCCGATGAACACGATCTCGTCGGTGCGTCGGCTGGTGGGCTCGCTGCGGTACGGGTCGAAGGCGTTGGGCACGAAGTGCGCATCGACGCCGCGGGCGCGGAGCATGTCCGTCTCGGAGCGGGCATAGTCCACCACGGGCCCGACCTGGCGCAGGAACTCGTCGGTGTAGTCGTGGCGGTGGAGGTCGTCGTAGAGCCACAGGATCCGCGGGGTGCCCCCGAGCGCATCCCAGAACCGCTCGTCCAGGCCGTCGCCCTTGATGACGACGACGCGGTGGGGGCGCACCTCCCGCATCCGCGCGATCACGCGGTCGGTGAGGCGGGCGCGCTCGGCGGTGCGGCGGTCGCCGGGCAGGTGGAGGCGGTCGGGCAGCTCGACGGTCGCCTTCAGCCGCAGCTTGTCGCCCACGGTGTCGTAGGCGTCGTAGCGGGCGGTGTGGACCTCGTAGCCGCGGCGGGCGAGGGCGTCGCCGATGCTGCGCCAATAGCCGTGGAAGGCCGGGGAGATCAGCAGGAGCCGCTCCGGGGTGGAGGGGGTGGGTCTCATCGCGGGAGGGTCCTTCCGGCGCGGTGGATCAGGTCGAGCTCCTCGCGGGCCACGGCCAGCGGGGCCACGTCCCGTCCGGCGGCGCGGCGAGCGCTGTTCCACAGCAGGTTCACGCCGGTGGCCAGGGTCATCGCGCAGCGCAGCAGGTGCACGTTGCCGTGCTTGCGGGCAAAGCGCATGCGGGCGCCGACGAGCCAGCGGCGCCGGCGGGCCTCCCCGCCGGAGGAGCCGCCGCCCACATGGCGCACCTCGAGGTCCGCGTCGAGCAGGGCGGGGATCCCCGCGCGGCGCAGCCGCAGCTGGAGGTCCACCTCCTCGGTGTACATGAAGTACCCCTCGTCGAAGCCGCCGGCCTCACGCACCTCCGCGAGCGGCAGCAGCAGCACCGCCCCGGAGACCCAGTCCACCGGCACCATCCCGCTGCCGCGTTCGGCGTCGAGGTCGTGGCCGACGGCGCGGTGCAGCACGTCGCGGTGGCGCTGCGAGGCGAGCGGCACCAGCCACTCCACCACGTGGTGGGAGATCGTGGGGAAGTACCTCGCGGCATAGCCGGAGCCGCCGTTCTCGCCGACGTTCCGGCATCCCACCACGGCGGGCATCCAGGGCAGGGCGTGCTCGAGCAGCGCGGCGCAGAAGCCCGGCGGGATCTGCAGGTCGGAGTTCAGCACGAGGGCGTGCTCGATCGCGGGCCCGCCCGCGGCGTCGGCCGCACCGACCGGCGCGGCGAGCGCGTCCAGTCCGGTGTTCACGGCGGCGCCGAAGCCGCCGTTGGCGGGCCGGCGCACCAGCTCGACCCCGGCCGGCAGCTCGCCGGCGGCGACGGGGACGGGGCTCGCGTCGTCGACCAGGACCACGCGGGCGGGGCGCTGCGCGGCGGGCACGGCCTCGCCGCACAGCGACTCGAGCAGCGGCAGCACGGCAGCGAGCTCCCCGTGGACGGGGATGATCGCCCCGAGCCCGCGGAGGCTCATCACCGGCCCCAGGTGGAGGCGGCGCGGCGACCGCGCGGCGAGGTGCGCGCAGCGGGCGCGGAGTCCCCCTCGGGCTCGTTCTCGTCGTGCTCGACCGGCGCCGACTCGTCGGCCGCACGGGCGGGGTGAGCGACGGGCTGCGCCTCGGGGCGCGGCGAAGCCTGCGCGGCACGTCGCGGAGCCTCCGTGTCCGCAGGTCGCGGGGCGTCCGGGGCGGCGACGGCTGCGGCGGGCGCGGAGGCCGGGCCGGGCTCGGCGGGACCGCCGGCCAGCTCGACGTCGGCCTCTTCGGAGTCCGGCACCACGGCGGACTCGTCGTAGCCGCCGAGCGCGCCGTAGCCGTACTTGCCGTAGGCGCTGTAGCCGTAGACGGCGTCGCCGTAGGCGAGGCGGTTCAGTCGGCCGGTCGAAGCACGGTTGAGCACCGCGCCGTAGACGGTGCCGTTCACGGCGCGGATCGCCTCGACCGCCTTCTGCATCGCGGCGGTGCGGGTCTGGCCGGGGACGGCCACGAGGATCGCGCCGTCGGAGTGGCGGGTGAGCAGCTGCGCATCGGTGACCGCGAGCACCGGCGGCGCATCGATGATCACGAAGTACTGCCGCGAGAGCTCCTCGATCAGCTCCTGCATGCGGCGCGAGCCGAGCAGCTCGGAGGGGTTCGGCGGGATCTGCCCGGCCGGGAGCAGGGTCAGCAGCGGGACGGTCGTCGGCTCGGCGACGTCCTCGAGGCTCACCGAGGCGGCGAGCAGCTGGGACAGGCCCACCTCGCCGTCCACGGAGAACTGCTGGGCGATCATCGGGCGGCGCAGGTCCGCGTCGACCAGCAGCGTGGGCTGGCCGGCGCGGGCCATGACGCGGGCGAGGTTCGCGGCGACGGTGGACTTGCCCTCACCGGGAGCGGAGGAGGTCACCACGATCGAGCGGGGCGGGTTGTCCACGTCGATGTAGCGCAGATTTGTGCGCAGCTTGCGCAGCGCCTCCCGGCTCGGGAAGGACGCGGGCTCGGGCAGCACACCGTCCTTGCCACGGGCGAGCTCCTTCGCGTCCGGGAGCGCGCCGAGAGTGGGCAGGCCCACCACGTCCGTGACGTCGTCGGCGGTGCGCAGGCGGCTGTCGTTGCGGTCCCGCAGCCAGGCGAGACCCAGCGCGACCAGCAGACCGAAGGCGGCACCGGCGATCAGGAACTTCTCGCGGTCCGGGGAGACGGGGGCGCCGGGCACGACGGCATTCTGGTAGTTGGTCAGCTGCACGCCGACGGCGGCGTTCTCGTTCCCGCCGGTCTCGAGCTCGCGGGCCTCGGCGGCGGTCGCCTCGACGGCGGCGTTCGCGATCGCGGAGGCCTCCTCCGCGGTGGGCGCGACGGCCTCGACGGTGATGATCGGGGCGTTGGGGTCCAGGGTGGTCTGCAGGGAGCCGGCGACCTCGTCGGGGCTCGCCTCGAGGCCCAGCTCGTCCACGATCCGCTGGCCCACCGCGCGGGTGTTGAACAGCGGCAGGTAGGACTGCGCCTTCGAGTACTGGAACTGCATGTTCCCGCTGGCCTGCTGGATCGGGTCGCCGTTCTCGTCGGACTGCGCGCTGGCCGAGACGTAGCCGAGCGCGCTCGCGGAGTAGGTGGTGCTCTGCGTGAAGGAGAGCCCGTAACCGGCGGCGGCACCGAGCACGAGGCCGGCGACGAGGAGCAGGAGGTTGCGCAGCAGCAACCTGAGGAAGTCTTCGATCGTCACCGGAACTCTTCTTCTGAGGTCATTCGAGGGGGCCTGGTCATATTAGGTGAAACCGGTGCACAACCGACCGGAATGTCATCACGACCACGTCACGAACCGGCGCTTCGCCGGACCCTGCGCCGGTGTTCACCTGCAGGTCGCCGAACCAGCACCGGTCGAGCGGCCGGGGTCACCTCGTGCCAGGTCACGCATGCACTGCGGCATCTCGGGATGTCTTCGCGTCGTCGACGCGGACGACCGATCCGTCCGATCTGATCGCTTTGGATCGAATGCCCGGCATGCCGCTTATCGTGTTCCAGGTCTCACGGCGAGATGATTCCTCCATGACAGCACTGCTGATGCTCGCCGCCCTGGTGCTGCCCTCGAAGGGCGCACGATGCCGGCGACTCGGCGTGGAGCAGGCGCCCGCTCCGGTCCGAGCGCGGCGGGAGAGCCGCCGTCACCGCGGCATGTTCCGCAGGTTGCTCGCGGCCATGTCGACCATCCTCCCCACCCCGCCGCCGAGCACGACCTTCGTCGAGGCGGTGGCGAAGCCGCGGATCTGCTGCGCGGTGATCTTCGGAGGCATCGAGAGGGCGTCGGGATCGGTGACCACGTCGATGAGCACCGGGCCGGGGGTCGCCAGCGCGGCGGCGAGCTGCTTCTTCAGCTTCTTCGGGTCCGTGATGCGCACCGCGCCGATGCCCACGCCCTCGGCGATCGCGGCGTAGTCCACGGCCTCGTGGTCGGTGCCGTGATCGGGCAGGCCCTCCACGAGCATCTCGAGCTTGACCATGCCGAGGCTGGAGTTGTTGAACACGAGGATCTTGGTGTCCAGCTCATGCAGCTTCACGGTCAGCAGCTCGCCCATCAGCATGCCGAGCCCGCCGTCGCCGCTCATCGAGATCACCTGTCGGCCGGGGAACGCCTTCGAGGCGCCGATGGCCTGGGGAAGGGCATTGGCCATGGTGCCGTGGTGCCAGGAGCCGAACACGCGTCGCTTCCCGTTGGGGGTGATGTAGCGGGCGCCCCAGACGTTGCACATGCCGGTGTCCACGGTGAACACCGCGTCGTCGTCGGCGAGCTCGTCGAGCGTCGCGGCGACGAACTCGGGGTGGATGGGCGTCATCCGCTCGACGTTCTTCGTGTACGCGGCGACCACACCGGAGAGCGCCTTGTGGTGTGCCTTCAGCTGGCGGTGCAGGTAGCGGTGCCCCTTGGTGGACGTCAGCAGCGGCAGCACCGCCTGGAGGGTGAGCGCGACGTCGCCGTGGACGGCGAGGTCGAGGCCCACGCGGCGGCCCAGCCGGGACGCGTCAGCGTCGATCTGCACGATCCGCGGCGCCCCCTTGCCGTTCTCGCGCGGCAGGAACTCGCTGTAGGGGAAGTCGGTGCCCAGCAGGATCACGAGATCCGCCTCGTGCATCGCCTCGTAGCAGGCGCCGTAGCCGAGCAGACCGCTCATCCCCACGTCGAAGGGGTTGTCGTACTGCATCCACTCCTTGCCGCCGAAGGCGTGGCCGATCGGCGCCTTGACCCGTTCGGCGAGCGCGAGCACCTCCTCGCGGGCGCCGCGCACCCCGGCGCCGGCGAACAGCATCACGGTGTCCGCCTCGTCGATCAGCTCGGCGAGGCGGCCGACGGGGCCTGCGGCCGGCTGGACCGCGCCGAGCTCGGTGGCGAGATCCCGGGTGAGGGGGGCGTCGACCTCCTGGTCGGCGACGTCGCCGGGCAGCACCAGCACGGAGACGCCGCTCTTCGCGATCGCGGTCTGGATCGCGATGTGCAGCATCGTCGCGCCGTGGGGGCCGGAGTTGACCATCTCGCAGAAGTGGGAGCACTCCTGGAACAGCCGCTCCGGATGGGTCTCCTGGAAGAAGCCGGTGCCGATCTTCTCCGAGGGGATGTGGGAGGCGATCGCGAGGACCGGCGCGTTGTCGCGGTGCGCGTCGTACAGCCCCTGGATCATATGGGTGTTGCCCGGGCCGCAGGAGCCGGCGCACACGGCGAGCTTCCCGGTCAGTCGGGCCTCGGCTCCGGCGGCGAAGGCACCGGCCTCCTCGTTGCGCACATGCACCCACTCGATGCCCTCGGTGGTGCGGACGGCGTCGACGACGGGGTTCAGCGAGTCGCCGACCACCCCGTAGATGCGCTCCACGCCGAGGCCGCGGAGCTGGGTGACGAGGAGCTGGGCGAAGGTGCTGCGAGCCATGAGAGGTCCTCCCGAGGTGTGGGTACCCGGGAGCACGGTCCCGGGACGGAGTGCATGTCCTCGACCCTACTCGCGAGACGCTCCGGTGGTAGGGCCGAGCCCCGACCGATCGGCTCGGCGACGGATCGGTCGCGGGCGGCAGCGGAGGCGAGGCGCGGCGGGGGCGGGGGCGGGGGCGGGCCCCGCCCCCTCAGGCGGAGGGAGTCTCCTCGTCGGTCTGCTCCTCGCCCTCGGCGGGCGTCCCCGGGATGAAGCGCACCGTCTTCACCCGGCGCTCGTCGACCTCGGCGACCTCGAGGGTGCCGCCGTCGATCGCGACCGTGTCCCCGGCCTCGGGGATGCGTCCCAGCTGCGCCATGAGGAAGCCGCCGACGGTCTCGTAGCCGCCGGTGTCCGGCAGGGAGATGTCGGTCGCGGCCTCGAACTCCTGCAGGATCAGGCCGCCCTCGAAGGTGCCGTCGGCCGCGAGGATGCTGTCCAGGCCGCCGGGGGCGGGCCAGGTCTCCGCGTCGAACTCGTCGTAGATCTCGCCCACGAGCTCCTCGAGCAGGTCCTCGAGGGTGACGATCCCGTCGGTGCCGCCGTACTCGTCCACGACCACGGCGATCTGGTCGGCGTGGGCGCGCATCCGGTTCAGCGCCGAGAGCACCTGCACGGTGCCCGGGATGTGCTCGATGGGGCGCACCAGCTCCGACATGCGGGTGCGGTCCGGGTCCTCGACCAGGAGCATGTCGCGCACGTGCACGAAGCCGAGCACGTCGTCGACGTCGTCGCCCGTGACGGGGTAGCGGGAGAAGCCGGTGTCGCGGATCTCCTGGCGGCTCTCCTCGACGCTCTGGCGCCCGTCGAGGAAGTGGACCTGGTGACGGGGCTGCATGACCTCGACGACGGTGCGCTCGGAGGCGTCGAACACGTCGGCCAGCACCCGCGACTCGGCCTGGTCCAGCGCGTCGGAGTCGCGGACCATCGCCTTGATCTCCTCGGCGGAGACCGCCTCGCGGTTCGCGTTCGGGTCGCCGCCCAGCAGGCGCACGACGAGGTTGGTGGAGGCCGACAGCAGCCAGATCACCGGGCGCATCAGCTGCCCGAACAGGTGCAGCGGCGGGCCGACGATCCGCGTCATGCCCAGCGCGTTCTGCATGGCCAGACGCTTGGGGACGAGCTCGCCGAACACGAGGGAGAGGTAGGCGATGATCAGCGTCATCCCGATCAGCGCGGCGGTCCCGGCGGTGGCCTCCGGCAGGCCCAGCCCCGTCAGCACCGGCACGAGCGACGGCGCGATCGTGGAGGCGCCGTAGGCGGAGGAGAAGAACCCGGCGACGGTCACGCCGATCTGCACCGCGGAGAGGAACTGGTTGGGGTCGCGGACCATCGTCGCGGTCTTCGCGCCGCGGGGCCCGGACTCCTCGAGCTGGTCGATCTGCGACTCGCGGAGATTCACGATCGCCATCTCGGTGCCCGCGAACACGCCGCCGATCAGCACGAAGAGCAGCACGAGGGCGATGTTCAGGAGGACGGAAGGATCCATGGGGACAAACCTACCGGTGCGCGCCTGGGGCGCGGCTCAGGCAACGGGCCGCGCCGGTCGCGGCAGGGTCGTCCCTCGCGGCACGCACCGGAGGGCGGCGCCGGACTGTTCACAGCTGCGGCAGCAGCTCCTCCCACACGGCGCGGAGGATCTCGGCGCCGGCGCGGCCCTCGAGGTGAGAGGTCACGGTGAGCACGGCCTGTTGCGCGGGCAGGACCAGCAGGAACTGGCCGTAGGCACCGTCGGCCCGCCAGGCCCCGTCGGCCGTGCAGTCCCAGACCCCGAAGCCGTAACGGGCGGCCTCCGGCTCGGGGTCGCCGGTGGCGACCCAGGCGTCCTCGGCGTGGAGGGCGTCGATCCAGTCGGCCGGGACTAGCCGGGCGCCCTCGTGGGCGCCGCGGTCCAGGAGGAGGCGGCCGAGGCGCGCGAGCTGACCGCTCTTGAGGTGCAGGCCGGTCGCGCCCCAGGTGTGGCCGTCACGGGTGGTGAACCACTGCGGGTTCAGGATCCCGAGCGGTGCGAACAGGCGCGGCATCAGCCAGTCGCGCAGGGTCTGCCCGGTGCGCTCCTCGATCACGCGGGCGAGCAGGAAGATCGAGCCGTTGGAGTACTCGAACCGCTCGCCCGGCGCGGCGGTGAGGTCGGTGGCGAGCAGGTGGGCGGTGAGGTTCTCGTGCTCGCGCTCGGCGTCGAGGAAGCCGAGCACCGGGGAGCCGGAGGTCATGGTCAGCAGGTGCCGCAGCCGCACCTCGTCCACGCCCTGACCGTACCCGCCGGTCGGGGCGGGCAGGTGGTCTGTGAGCAGGTCCTCGACCTGCAGCAGCCCCTCGGCCTGTGCGATCCCGACGGCGAGGGCGGTGACGGTCTTCGAGACCGAGTAGACGTTCTCGGCGGTGTCCTCGACGAATCGGTGGGAGAGCTCGGGATGGCCCGTGCGGTGCAGGTGCAGGGCGCGCACGCCGAGGCGCTGCTCGAGGATCCGCTGGCGCAGCGGCAGCAGGAGGTAGGGGTCGGCGGGGGTGGCAGCGGCGGTGCTCATGGCTCGACCGTAGCCGGTGAGGCCGACGCCTCAGATGTGCACCGGGTCGGGGGCCTCCTGGCCAGCAGGCCGGGTGACGGGCTCGAGCAGGGCCACGCCCTCGCGTCGGCCGATCCACAGCGCGAGAGCGGCGGTGAGCAGCAGCAGCCCGGCGGCGGCGGCGACCCCGCCGGCGAGCGCCGCCTCGGGCGCGGCGGCCGCGGGGACGGCGAGCGCAGCGGCGGAGGTGCCCGGTGCGGCGGCGGCCGCCCCGACCGCGCCGATCCCGGCCCCCGCGCCGCTGCCCGCGGCGAACGCGCCGACGACGTGGGAGAGCAGGGTCAGCGTGCTGGTCAGCGCGATCGGCAGCTCGAGACCGCCCGTCTTCCAGGCGAGCACCCCGGCGCAGAGGCCGAGGGCCAGTGCCGGCAGCACCACGGCGGGGGTCAGGTCGCGGCCGATCAGCATCACGGCGGTGCCGGCGAGCACGGGCAGGACGGGACTGCGCAGCCAGGTGCCGAGCGCCTGCATCACGGTGCCGCGCAGGCTCAGCTCGAGTCCCGCCGCCTGCAGCGGTGCCAGGACCAGCGCGAGCAGCGTCACCAGCAGCAGCTGCGGGACGGAGGCCGACGGCTCCGCCGCGGTGCCGACGGTGCCGGTCAGCGCGCCGGCGATCGCGGCGGCAGCGGCCACGACCGCCCCGGCCCCGATCCCGGCGAGCAGCAGGGAGCGGTCCCTGCGCAGCTGCGCGGCGATCGACCAAGCGGTGCCGACCGGTCGCCAGCCGCCCACTCGCACGCCCACGATCCCGGCCGGCAGCCACATCGCCCCCATCGCCAGCGCCAGGCCGACGTCCAGAGGGCTGGTCGGGTCGCCGCTGGTGACGCCGCGGGCGATGTTCACGCCGGGCACCACCGCGAGCAGCAGCACCGCGGTGACCAGCACGACGGAGCTGAGCACCACGTAGGCGAGGAGGGCCGCGCCGAGGCTGAGCAGCGGCTTCGCGGGCCGGGACCAGGCGGGGCGGAGGGTGGCGAGGCGGTGGTACGCCGTCTCGGGGGTGGCCGACGAGGCGGCGACGGGGGTGCTGTCGGAAGCGGCGGCCGCGGCCGGAACGGCGTCGGATCCAGTGCCGTCGGCCGGGCCGGAGGTCGCGCCGTCGAGAGGCCAGGAGGTCGCGTCGCTCATGCGGCGCGCTCGGCGAGGCGGCGGCGACGCTCCTGCTGCGCCTGGTCCTGGGCGGCGTGCGCCTGGGACGCGGCGGCGGAGAGACCGAGGTCCTCCAGCGCCAGCGGCTGGGCGAGCGGGCCGAAGGGGCGCTCGCGGTGCAAAGAGCCGTCGGCCGCGAGGTGCAGCAGCTCGCCGGAGTCCATGAGACGCCAGGCGGGGTCATCATCCATCGGCTCGGAGGCGATCACCACCGAGTCGATGCCGGCGAGGTCCTCGCTGCGGGTGCGCAGCGTGGCGGAGGACTGGTCCAGCGCCTCGCGGGGCGCGGACGTGGTCGCCTCCCGCTCCAGCACCCACAGCTCGTTGGTGGCGGGCAGACGCACCGCGATCAGCTCCTCGTCCTTCAGCACCAGCACGTTCACCGAGTACACGGGCACGTTCCGCGCGATCCAGTCCAGCGCCGCGACGACGCCGCCGCGCAGGTCGCCGCCGTGCGCGGCGACCTCCCCGGTGATCAGCGCGGCCATCCACTCGCTGTCGGTGACGCCGCGGACGTGATGGGCGGCGCCGAGCTCGCGGACCCGCTCCTTCATCTGCTCGGTGACCTCGAGCACGCCGTTGTGGGCGGAGAGGATCCCGTCCTGCAGGAAGGGGTGGGTGTTCTCGTCGCTGTGCCCGGTGCCGGAGGAGAGCCGCACGTGCGCGATCATCGCGCGGGACCGCACCGCGGTGGCGATCTGCCCGAAGCGCTCGGAGGCGTAGGCCGCGACGGGCTTCTTCGCGACCTGCGGGGCGCCGTGCTCGTCGATCCAGCCCAGCCCCGTCCCATCGGCGTTGAAGCGGGACTGGCGGAGCAGCGAGTAGGGAGCGTCCAGCAGCCAGAAGTCGGCGGTGATGGGCTGGTCGGAATAGAGGGCGAGGAGTCGGCACATGACGCCTCCACTGTAGAGCGGGAAGCCTGTGGGCGCCGTGAGGGCCGACACCAGAGGCCAGGGGCCGGCCGATGCCAAGGGCGGTGGCAGCCGATGCCAGGGGCCGGGACCGGCTGAGGCCAGGGGCAGGGGCGGGCCGGCACCCTAGGCCGGGGCCGGATGAGGGCAGGGGCGGTGGCAGCCGATGCCAGGGGGCCGGGGCCGGGCCGATCGGACGCGGGGCCCGCCGGATCGAGCACCGGAGGCCCCTGCACCCTGGGGAACGCCGGGGGCGTGGTCAGGTGGTGGCGCTGGGCGTACCGCTATGCCTATATAGGCGTAGCGGTACGCCCAGCGCCACCACCCGTCACCCACGCCCCGCTGCACGCCCCGCCCCCTGCCCCGCACCCGCGGCGCGAGACCCGTCACCTTCGGGAAGCCGCGCCCGGGCCGGCGCGTTCGGCCCGCCATGAGCAGCTCCTCTCGCCTCACGCTCGGGATCCTCGGAGCCGGCAAGGCCGGCACGGCCCTGGCCCGCCTTGCGGTCGCCGCCGGTCATGAGGTGCTGATCGCCGGCTCCAGCGACCCCGCGAAGATCGCGCTGATCACCCAGTTCCTGGCCCCGGGCGCTCAGCCGGTCACTGCCCGTGAGGCGGCCGAGCGCGCGGACCTCGTCATCCTCGCGCTGCCGCTGGGCAAGCACGCCACGATCCCCGCCGACGCCCTGGAGGGGAAGGTCGTGATCGATGCGATGAACTACTGGTGGGAGACCGACGGCCAGATCGAGGAGCTCTCCTCCCCCAGCGCCTCCACCAGCGTGTTCGTCCAGGAGCAGCTGCCGGGCGCGACCGTGGTCAAGGCGTTCAATCACATGGGCTACCACGACCTCGAGGACCTCGCCCATCGGCCCGCGCCCCGTGCCGCGATCGGGATCGCCGGCCCCTCCCCCGCGACCGGCGTGGTCGCCCGTCTCGTGGACGACCTCGGCTTCGACCCGGTGCGGATCGGGGAGCTCTGCGACGGGGTGCGCCTGCAGCCCTTCACCGAGGCGTTCGGGGCGAGCACCGATGCGGACGCCCTGCGGGAGATCGTGGAGCGGTTCCCGGGGACCGACCACGGCCGGGAGGTCATGGCCGCGCTCGGCGCCCGAGCCTGAGGCGGATCCTCCGCACGGAGTCGACCGCACGGACGATCCGGCGAGCCCCGACTCGTCCCTACGCTGGGAACATGACCACGCACCGGCCCGTCGGCCCCGCCACGCCGCAGGAGACGGTCGCGTCGCCCGCCCCCGAGACGCCGCCGGAGACGGCGGCGCCTCTCGAGCCGGGGACGCCGTCGTGGCGCAGCGTGCGCGGCTGGGTGATCGCTGCCCTGCAGACGCTGCTCTGCCTGGGACTCGGCTGCCTGATGTTCGTGGTGGTGCTCGGCGAGCTGCTGTTCGAGTTCGACGACGCCCCGCCCGAGGATCTGTTGGCGATGGTGGCTGTCGACGCGCTGATCGGGGTCGCGGCGACGGTCGTGATCGGCCCGCTGCGCCTCCTGCGCCCGGGCCGGCTTCATGCGACGGCCCACCTGCTGATCACGACCGTAGCCGGGCTGAGCGTGTGGAGCGTGCCTGCGGCAGCGATAGCCCTGTACCGGCTCGGGCTGCGGCGCCGACTGGGGCTGGACGTCGCCGCGGTGGTGCTGCTCGGCGTGGCCGCCATGGCCTGGCTGACGCTCGACATGCGGCTTCGGGGCGACGACGATCCGCGCTACGTCGCCACCGCGCTCGGGGTGATGATCGTCGGCGCCCTCGTGCCGCTGCTGATCGGCCGCGTGGTCGGCACCCGCCACGAGCTGATCCGCACGCTGCGCGAGCGTGCGGACGCGGCTGAGCGCGAGCGCGCCTCCGCTGAGCGGGAGCGGGTCGCGGCGGAACGGGAGCGGGTCGCCGCCGAGCGCGAGCGGGCCGCCGCCGAGCAGGCCCGGTCCTCGGCGGACCAGGCCCGGTGCTCGGCCGAGCAGGCCGGGCTGTCGGCGCAGCGGGAGGCCGACGCCCTGCGGCGCGGCCGCGATGCGGAGAGCGCCCAGGTGCGGGCGGAGGAGCGGGCGGCGCTGGCCCGCGACATGCACGACAGCGTCTCCCACCACCTCGCCTCGATCGCCATGCACGCGGGCGCGATGGCCTATCGCGAGGACCTCGATCCCGCGACGCTGCGCCGCACGGCGCGGACGGTGCGCGACGCCGCCCAGCACGCGAACCGGGAGCTGCGCGAGGTGCTCGTCGCGCTGCGCACCGCCGGTGACCCCGCCGCCGATGACGCCGCGCCGCTCGCCACCGCCCCCACCCTCGAGGAGACGGTGGAGCGGGCGTGGGCCGGTGGACAGGAGGTCTCCCTCGAACTCCACGGGCTGGAGGTGGCCGAGCTCGAACAGCTCGGACGCGGCACCGTCGTCGCGCTCGCCCGCATCCTCGGCGAGGCACTGACCAATGCGGCGAAGCACGCACCGGGCGCCCCGGTCACCGCGCTCCTCGCCCGGCGGGCCGAGCAGGTGACGCTGACCGTCGAGAACCCGCTGACCGGTGAGGCACAGCCCCTCTCGACCGGGCACGGGCTCATCGGTGTCGAGGAGAGAGCGCGCCTGCTCGGCGGCGGGGCCCGCTGGACGCGCACCGAGCACGGCACCTTCGAGATGGAAGCATGGCTGCCATGGTGAACGACGGATCGGGCGCGCACCGAGGCGCCTGCGACAGCAGCGGCACGAACAGCCCGGGCGGCACGGACGGCCCGGGGGACCAGGGCGGCGCGGCCCCGGTGCGGGTGCTGCTGGTGGACGACGAGGCGCTGATGCGCTCCGGCCTGCGCCTGATGATCGACGGGGCACGCGGCATCGAGGTGGTCGGCGAGGCGGCCGACGGGCACGCCGCCCTCGAGCAGACCGCCGCGCTCGGCCCGGACGTGGTGCTGATGGACATCCGCATGCCGCGCATGACCGGGCTCGAGGCCCTCGCGGCGCTGCGCGAGCGCGGCGATCAGGCGCGGGTCGTGA
Organism: Brachybacterium sp. SW0106-09; assembly: GCF_001293905.1. NCBI lineage: Bacteria > Bacillati > Actinomycetota > Actinomycetes > Micrococcales > Dermabacteraceae > Brachybacterium > Brachybacterium sp. SW0106-09. Next base: position 63,075 of record NZ_BCAK01000005.1, on the reverse strand, counting down.
TGCTCACCGCCTTCGACACCGACGAGTTCCTGCTCGAGGCGCTGCGCTCCGGGGCGGAGGGCTTTCTGCTCAAGGACTCCCCACCCGAGGAGGTGGTCGAGGCGGTGCTCGCCGCCGCCGCGCAGCGGCCCCGCTTCTCCTCCGAGGTGCTGCGCCGCCTGGTGCGCCTCGCGGCCGTCGGGGGCGCGATCGGCACTCCCGTCGACGGGCCTACACCCGGTTCCTCGGCCAGCAGCGCCGCGACCAGCACCTCCGGCACCGGGATGGGGGCCGGGTCGACCGCAGGGGCGGGCGCTACGTCGGCGGGTTCCCCGTCGGCCGCGGGGGCGGGACCGGCGTCCCCGTCGGCCGAGCCCTGCCCCTCCCCCGCTCCCGAAGGCATCACCGAGCGGGAGTGGGACGTGGCGCGGCTGGTCGCGCAGGGGCTCGCGAACCCGGAGATCGGCGCGAGCCTGTTCATGTCCGTCGCGACGGTGAAGACCCATCTGGGCCGGCTCTACCAGAAGCTGCAGGTCACCAACCGTGTGCAGCTCGCGATCGCGGTGCTCGAGCTGGGCGGCTGAGCGCGCCTCAGTTCATCAGGACGACGGCGGCGAAGGCGACGAGCAGGCACGCGACGCCGAGGCCCCACACCCACGCGGGCACGTTCTTGCTCTTCGAGGTCACGACGGTGGCGTAGAGCGAGATGATCGTCGCGAACATCAGCATGCCGGAGAGCAGGAACAGCAGCACGACGGCGGTGCTCATGCCGCCACCTCCGTGCTCCGCGTCGACGTCGGCATCCGTGGTCCTTCCCTCGCCCTGGCCTGACCCGCCGAATAGTAGTACAGACCTCCCTGACCGGGAACGATGCCACCCGCGACAGAACCCTCGTATCCTGGAGTCCTGATCTCGATGGGGAGGTTGTCATGGACCGGCACGACGGCAGTCCGACCGGGAGCACCGACGCCGAGACGCCCGCCGCGGGCGGGACGCATCGCGCAGCATCGCCCGGGGTCGAGGGCCCGCTCCCGGTGGTCACCCTCTGGGAGCACTTCGGGGCCGGGGCCGACGCGATCGGCCGCGAGGTCGCCCAGCGGCTCGCCCTTCCCTACCATCAGCAGGCCTTCAGCTCCGAGGAGATCGAGTCCGAAGGCCGCGACCGGGGCCCCTCCGCCGAGCAGCAGGCCGCGCAGATCGAGTCCAGCCTCGCGCTCGCGCAGGTGTTCTCCGCGATGGGCGGGATGTACGGCGGGTTCGACGGCCGCGACATCATCGACACCCAGGAGCAGAAGCGCACCCTGATCGCCGAGAACGACGCGACCGTGCACCGCTACGCCGAAGAGGGCGGGGTGATCGTCGGCCGGAACGCCACCGTGCTGCTCGCGGACCGGCCCCGCACCCTCCACGTGCTGCTCACCGCCGATCCGGAGACCCGCATCGCCCGCGCCGCCGAGCGGGCCGGGATCTCCCACGACCGCGCGGCCAGGCGGCAGAAGCGGGAGGACCAGGTGCGGGTGGACATGTCGAAGTCGCTGTACGGCTGGGACCCGAGCGCGGTGGAGAATTACGACATGGTCCTGAACACCTCGCGCCTCTCCCAGGACGCCGCCGTCGAGGCGATCGTCCATGCGGTGACGGGCCCGGGCTCCGCCCGGTGACCGCCTCCCGCGTCCTCGTCGTCGAGGACTCCCCCGATGTCCGCGCCCTGCTCGTCGAGGCCCTACGCGACGAGGGGCACGAGGTGATCACCGCCGCCGACGGGCTCGCCGCCCGCGCCGCCCTCGCCCCGGACGGCGAGGCGTCGGACGTCGACCTGGTGTTGCTGGACCTGATGCTCCCGCACGTGGACGGGTCGGTGCTGCTGGCGGAGATCCGCCGCGCGGGCGAGGTGCCGGTGCTGGTGCTGTCCGCGAAGGACGCCGTCTACACCAAGGTGGACATGCTGCGCCTGGGCGCCGACGACTACGTGACCAAGCCCTTCGACCTCGCCGAGCTCACCGCCCGCATCGAGGCGCTGCTGCGCCGCTCCGCCCCGCGCGCCGCAGCGGAGACCGCACCGCTGGTCCACGGGCCGCTCTCCCTCGACCCCGCGACCGCGCGCGTGCAACTGGACGGGGCCGAGGTCGCGCTGACCGCGACCGAGCTGCGGCTGCTGCACCTGCTGCTGGCCTCGCCGGGGCAGGTCTTCTCCCGGCCCCGGATCTACGAGGCGGTGTGGGAGGAGCCGTTCGTCGGCGACGACGCGGCGGTGAAGACCCACATCTCGAACCTGCGCGGCAAGCTGCGCGAGGCCGTGCCGGCGCTGGACCCGATCGAGACCGTGTGGGGGCTCGGGTACCGGCTGCGCGCGCTCTGACCCTTCGGTCGGGGCATCTGCGCCGTCGGCCGCGCCGATCTTCACGCTTTCCTGACCTTCTCCGCCCCGCTCCTCACGCCTGCCCGACCTCTTCTCCGTAGCGTCGTCCCCGACACCACGAGCCAGAAGGGAGCCCGGCATGAGCGAGACCGTCCTGAGAACCCGGGACCTCACCAAGCGCTACGGCGACCACGCCGCCGTGCACGCGATGAGCATCCGCCTCGAGCGCGGGCGGATCTACGGGCTGATCGGCCGCAACGGCGCCGGCAAGACCACGCTGATGCGCCTGATCGCGGGCCTGTCGATCCCGAGCTCCGGGAGCATCGAGCTGTTCGGCGCCGACGCCGAGCGCCCCCGCACCGCGGACCTCTCCCGCATCGGCACCCTCATCGAGTCCCCGTCCCTGCACGGCGGGATGACCGCACGGCAGAACATGCACCTGCACCGCCTGCTGCGCGGCGTGCCCGACCCCGGCGTCGAGGAGCGCCTGCTCGAGCTCGTGGGCCTCGCCGGGACGGGCCGGAAGAAGGTCCGCGACTTCTCCCTCGGCATGCGCCAGCGGCTCGGGATCGCCCTCGCCCTGATCGCGGACCCGGAGCTGCTGATCCTCGACGAGCCCGTCAACGGCCTGGACCCGCAGGGCGTGGTCGAGGTGCGGCGCCTGGTGCGCTCGCTGGCGGAGGAGCGCGGGATGACCGTGCTGATCTCCAGCCACAACCTGCCCGAGCTGTTCCAGACCGCGACCGACTACCTCATCGTCGAGGGCGGCGAGCTGCGCATGACCCTCACCCTCGAGGAGCTCGAGGCCCAGACCCAGCAGTACCTCGAGGTCGCCGCCGTCGATCCCGCCGCCCTGCTCACCGCCCTCGAGGAGGCGTATCCGGAGGCGGAGGCGCGGGTCATGCCCGGCGGGACCGTGCGCCTGCCCCACCACGCCGACCGCGCCGAGCAGGTGCTGCGCACCCTCGTCGCCGCCGACGTGTGGCCCACCCGCCTGGCCCGCGAAGGCGAGAGCCTCGAATCGTTCTTCCTGTCCGTGATCGGAGGAGAGAGAGCATGATCAACCAGCTGCGCGCAGACCTCTACGCCATCGGCCGCACCGGCCCCGTCCTGATCTGCCTCGCCGTCGCCGTGCTCGCCGCGGCGCTGTACACCGTGCTGCAGCACAGCCTCGCCGCCGGCGACCTCGGCCCCGAGGCGGCCAGCGGCGTGCAGGTGCTCAGCGACGCGCTGATGGTCTCGCTGATGGGGCCGCTGCTGTTCGGGGCGCTGGTCGCCCAGCCCTTCGAGACCAAGTCCGTGCACGACTCCCTGCTCGCCTCCGGGCGCGGCGCGTTCGTCGGCGCGAAGACGGTGCTGACCGCCGCGGCCGTGACCGCCCTGTCCCTCCCCTACGGGGTGGCGGTGCTGATCGGGCTGGCGACCGAGCAGGAGTTCGCCCCGGCGATCCCCACCGCGTTCTCGCAGCTGCTCGCCGCCGGCGGCGGTCTCGACGGCGGCCGCGTGGGCGAGATCCTCGCGATCACCGTGGCCATGGCCGTGCTGACCACGGCGAAGCTGTCGGTGTGCCTGCCGCTCGCGTTCGTGCTGCGTCGCCCGCTGGTGGTGATGGCGATCGGCTTCGTGTGGGGTTTCCTCGCGGACCTGATCGGCTCCACCGCGGCCGACGTCGAGGGCCTCGCCGCGCTCGTGCGCCTGACCCCGTTCGCCCGCGACCACGTGCCGGGCCTCGACTCCACCGGCGGCGACCTGGTGGGCACCCTCGCCGTCTCGCTCGTGTTCATCGCGCTGATGGGGCTGGTGTCCTGGCTGATCTTCCGGCGGGCCGACGTGAAGTGACGACCGGGCCTGACGCATCGCCCTGTGGCGTCGCCGCCTGAGGGCGGCCGCGTGCGGGGCGGGTGCGTGCGGGGCGGGCGCGTGCGGGGCGGGTCTGGGATCATGGCGGGGCCCGCCCCGATCCGTCGACCAGGGAGGCCCGATGACGGTTCTGCTCGTGGTCCTCGCCGTGCTCTGGCTGGGCACCGCCGCCTATCTCGTGGTGGTGCTGCGGCAGATCGCGGTGGTGCGGCGCCGGCTCGAGGAGCGCGCCGGGCAGGAGTCCCCCTCCGCCGTGACCCTCGCACTCGTGGTCCCTCAGCTCGAGCAGCTCACCGCCCGGGTCAACGAGGCCGTGGAGCAGGCCCGACAGGCCTCGACCCGCACCCGCGCCGAGGAGCGGCGCATCCGCTCCTTCATCGCGGACGTCTCCCATGACCTGCGCACCCCGCTGACCTCGGTGCGCGGCTACCTCCAGCTGCTGGAGCGCACCGATCTCGACGCCGTCCAGCGCGAGCGCCTCGCCGCCGCGCATCGCCAGACCGTCGAGCTCGGCGCCCTGGTGGACCGTCTGTACGAGTACGCCTACCTGCTGGACGTCGAGCCGCGTCAGGAGCTCGAGCGTCTCGACGTCGGCCTGCTGGTGGGCGAGGTGCTGCTGGGCATGAGCGGCGAGATCGAGGGCGCGGGTCTCGAGGTGGAGCTCGATCCGCCGACGGGGCTCGTGCTCGCCACCGACCGCGAGATGCTCACCCGCATCGTGCAGAACCTGGGCCGCAACGCCGTCCAGCACGGCCGCGGGACGCTCGCCGTGGAGGTCGCGGCGTGGGGCGGGGCGGAGGATGGGGCCGAACTGCGGTTCCGCAACGGGGTCGCGCCGGACGCCGCGATCGACACCGCACGCCTGTTCGACCGCTTCTTCACGGCCGACGCCTCCCGCTCCGCACGCAGCAGCGGGCTGGGCCTCTCGATCGTCGAGGTGCTGGTCACGGGTCTCGGCGGCACGGTCTCCGCCGCGCACGACCCGGTCGCGGCGACGCTCGAGATCCGTGCGCGGATCCCATCGGCCGAGGCGCCGTCGACGCGCTGACCTCTGCCCCTCCCCGACTGCACTCGCGACCACGCCATGTTGTGGAGCGCTGTGTTCCAGACTTGGAACGCAGCGCTCCACAACATGGCGGCGCTGGGGCGGAACGGGCGTGCTGCGCGACCTCGCGTGCGGGATACCCCCGTGCCCCGTCACCGCGGCGCCGATAGCCTCCCGTCCATGCCTGCCGCGCCAGCCCCCGACTCACCGTCCCCGCGCATGCGCCTCCCCTCCACACTCGACGCCGTCGGCCCCGAGACCCACTACAGCGAGGTGGAGCGGATGCTGCGCGGCGAGGGCTGGACACCCTGCGGCACCGGCGACTGGGCCTTCGCGCTCGCCTCCCCGGACGGCACGATGGCGGCCCGGATCAGCCCCTTCGACCCCGTCGGTCCGTTCACCGCGCAGCTCTACGCGGAGGCGGCCGCGACCGGCGCCGTGCCCCGCCTGGACCTGCACCGCCGCCTCGCCGGAGGCGCGGACCTGCTGGTCATGGAGTTCCTGGAGCCCATCGGCGAGGAAGAGGCGAAGGCGTTCTTCGGCCGGGTGCGCGACGGGGGCGGCGAGCTCGCAGAGCTCGCCGCGATCGTGCACCGGATCCATGCGGCGGCGCTCGAGGAGCTGCCCTGGTGCGGTCCGCTGGATGCGAACCCGTCGAACGTGATGCGCGGGGCCGACGGGCGCCTGGTGCTGATCGATCCGTTCTACGCCGACGGCCCCGCCCTGTACGGCATGGCGCAGGAGGATCCGGACCGGTTCGTCACCACGCTCCCGCCGGAGCAGCGCCGGCACCTCACCGAGATCCCGCTCGGCTGCTCCGGGCCCTGGCCGGAGGCGGAGCGGGAGGCGCTGCGGGCCCAGCTGCAGCGAGCCGACCGGGAGCGTCCGGCCGAGGACCTGATCGCCGAGGCCGCGGCGGCCGACGTGGACGGATGGGGCTTCGACTGGCTCACTGGCCGCGCCACCGAGGAGCGTCCCGAGTGGGGCTACGCGCGTCTGCTCGCGCGCGCCGTGGCCGGCGCGGAGGTGGCGATCGACCTCGACACCGGCGGCGGGGAGGTGCTCGGCGGGTGCCCGCGCCTGGCCCGCGATCAGCACGTCACGGAGTCCTGGCCGCCGAACGCGGAGCGCGCGAGGCGACGGCTCGGCCCGCGCGGGGTGATCGTGCACGAGACCGCGCCCGGTGCCCCTATCCCGCTGCCCGACGGCGCCGCGGACCTGGTCACCTCCCGCCATCCCGTCACCCCGGACTGGCCGGAGATCGTCCGCGTGCTCGCACCGGGCGGGCAGTACCTGGCCCAGCATGTCGGCCCCGGCTCCGCCTTCGAGCTGATCGAGGCGGTGCACGGCCCGACCACCGAGGCGCAGCGTCGCGGGCGCCATCCGGACGACGAGGTCGCCGCGGCGGAGGCGGCGGGACTGGAGATCCTCGAGCGGCGCGAGGCGCGGCTGCGGATGGAGTTCTTCGACATCGGCGCGGTCGCCTGGATCCTGCGCAAGTGCCCGTGGTGGGTGCCGGGCTTCGGGGGCGACACCCACCGCGAGCAGCTGCTCGAGGTGGACCGGATCATCCGCCGCGACGGCGCCTTCGTCGCCCACTCGACCAGGCACCTGCTGCGCGCGCGGAGGCGGTGAGTCCCGCCCACCCCGTCGGCCTCAGCGGTTCCTGGCTCCCGCGCCGAGGGTGGACTCCCCCGGGGCGAGCGCGCCGACGACCCTGTGCGGGACGTAGGGCGCCTCGAGCGCGGCGATCTCGTCGGCCGTGAGCTCGAGGTCGAGCGCGCCGAGCGCCCCGTCGATGTGCGAGGTCCTGGTCGCGCCGATGATCGGGGAGACGACCGGGTTCTTCGCGAGCAGCCAGGCCAGCGCCACGTGGACGCGCTCCACGCCGCGGTCTGCGGCGATCTTCGCGACCTGCTCGACGATGGCGCGGTCGGTGTCCTCGGTAGTGTCGTACTTCGACTTCGCCGTCTGGTCGGTGCGGGCCCGCTCGGTGTCCGCGTCCCAGTCGCGGGTGAGGCGGCCGGCGGCGAGCGGGCTGTACGGCGTGGAGGCGACGCCGAGCTCGCGCAGCAGCGGCATCATCTCCCGCTCCTCCTCGCGGTAGAGGAGGTTGTAGTGGTTCTGCATCGAGACGAACTTCGTCCAGCCGTTCACCTCGGCGACGTGCTGCGCCTGCAGGAACTGCCAGGCGAACATGGCCGAGGCCCCGAGGTAGCGGACCTTCCCCGAGCGGACCAGGTCATCCAGCGCCTGCATCGTCTCCTCGATCGGGACGGTGTGGTCCCAGCGATGGATGATGTACAGGTCGATGTAGTCGGTGCCGAGCCGGCGCAGGCTCGCCTCCGCCTCGGCGAGGATCGCCTTGCGGGAGAGCCCGCCGCCGTTGGGCCCCTCGTGCATCGTCCCGTGCACCTTCGTGGCCAGCACGATCTCGTCGCGGTTCGCGTAGTCGACCAGGGCCTTGCCCACGATCTCCTCGCTGCGGCCGATCGAGTACACGTTCGCGGTGTCGAAGAAGTTGATGCCTGCGTCGAGGGCGTGCTTGATGACGGGGCGGGAGTCGTCCTCCTCCAGGACCCACTTGTGGACCCAGCGCTCGGCGCTGCCGAAACCCATCGTGCCCAGGCACAGCCGCGACACGTCCAGTCCGGTGCGGCCCAGCTTCACGTGCTCCATGCGGTGCTCCTCCTGCTGCGATGATGCGGGCGTCGCCCGCCCGACGAGTCCATGCTGGCCTGTGATCCGCCGGGGTGGGAGGACCTGTCAGAGCACCCCTCCCGCGGCCGACGAACAACGCCCCGCTGCCCGCCCGGTCGACGAGACATACCGCAGCCGGCCCAGTTGTTCGACGTCCGGTACCAAAAAAGCGGTACGGGACGTCGAACAACTCCGGATGCGGGCCCGGACAGCGCCGTCGCAGACGCACGGCAGAGCTCCGCTATGGCGATCCCGGAGTTCTTCGACGAAACGTGCCACGGCCTGACCAGTTGTTCGACGGGCGGTACCAGAAAAGCGGTACCGGAGGTCGAACAACTGCGCCACACCGCGTCGCAGGTGGTACCGGAGGTCGGACAAATCCTCTCGACACCCCGCCGTCCGCCGCGCCGCGCTGTCAGCAGCCGGTCAGCTGCACTTGCGGAAGGTCTTGCCGCCGGGCATGCCGTAGCGCTTGCCGGTGTAGCCGCCGTCGTCCGAGTAGGGGATCTCCGGGCCGTAGGGCTCACAGCCGGACTTCCCGCCACCGGACTTCCCGCTGCCCGAGCTGCCGCCGCCGGACGAGTCACCGCCGGAAGCGCCGCCGCCCGAGTTGCCGCCGGAGTTCGAACCGCCAGAGCTCGAGGACCCGCCGCCGGAGCCCGATCCGTCCCTGCTGCGTCCGTCGGACCCCGATCCCGAGCCGCCGGAACTGGACTTCCCGTCGGACCCCGAGCCGCTGCCGCTGCCCGAGCTCGTCGCTCCGGATCCCTCCTCGTCGGACGGCACTGCGGCCGGCGCCGCCTCCCGCTCGCGACGCTCCTGCTCCTCGCGCTCCTGGCGCTCCCGTTCCTCGCGCTCCTTCTGCTCGCGCAGCCGCTGCTGCTCCTCATCCCAGTCGTCCTTGAGGCCCTGCACCCGGTCTCGCCCGTCGACGGCGCGCTCGCGCACCTCATCGGCGGCCTCCCGCTGCCCGTCGAGGAAGGGGGCGGCCAGCGGCAGGGCGAGAACCGCGTTCGGGCCGGTCGCGAGCACGTCCGCGTCGAGGGCGTCGACGAGCGCCTCCGCGTCCTCGACCAGCGTCGTCGCGTCGGCGAGCGCCTGGGCGGGGTCGCCCGCGACCGTCTGCGGGATCTCGTCGGCCGCGGCGCCGAGGGACTCGACCTGTGCGGGGACGGTGCACTCGGTCGCGGCGGAGAAGAGGCCGAGCCCCTCGGACTGCGCGGTCGCCGCGGCCTCCTCGACCTCGGGCAGGAAGCGGTCGTTGGGCTCGAAGTAGACCGGCACGCCGAGTCCCTCCACGGCGATCTCGGCGTTCACCAGCGAGCCCGACTCGTACACACCCGCGAGGGTGCGGTCGTAGCGGTCCAGCCGCTCCTCGTCGTACTCGAGCTCGATCTCGGTGCCGGCCGGTAGCCGCTCGGCGAGGAAATCCGTCGCCTCGGGGCCCAGGCACTGCACGGGCAGGTCGGGGTGCTTCGTCTCGGGGGTGTCGATGTTGAGCAGGCGGATCGTGGTCTCCTCCCCGGCGACGACCGCGACCAGGGTGTCGCCGTCGACCACGCGCACCACGGTCCCCTCGCCGCTGCCGTCGTCGCAGCCGGTGAGCAGGCTCCCCGCGAGCAGGGCGCCGAGGGCGAGGCCCAGGCTCCGCGCACGCAGCGGCCGACGCCCCTCCTCTCCGACGCTCGCGATCCGACCCCGACGCGACCCGCTGGACCTGCCCATGACCACCTGATTCGTTCCTCTCAAGAGCACCTGCTCGTCAATGCTTGAAGCATCTCCGACCGGTGCGAACCGCACCTCGGAAAGACGCCCAGTCACCGAGATCACACGGGGTCGTGCCACCCTGGAGCGAGCCGCGAAGGAGGACCCATGACCACCGCCCCCGACCACCCCGCCGAGCTGGGCCGCGCCCGGCAGCTCGTCGCGATGCTCTCCGCCGAGAAGCTGCGCCGCGGACTCGGACGCCTGCTCACCGGGGACGGACCGGCCGAGGACCCCTCGGCGCGCGGGCCGCTCTCGCGCCTGGACTGGCTCGGCGAGGCCGGCACGGCGGACGTCCCGGCGCTGCGTCGGATCGCGGACTCGCTCGCGCTGATGCGCTCGGACAAGGCGATCCTCGAGGTGCCGCGGCTGGACGGCATCCCGGTGAAGACCGAGGAGTCCCGCGAGGTCAGCGGCCGGATCGCGCGGATCGTGTTCGAGCGGGTCGGGTCGGCGCGCAGCCTCGGCGAGGCGGAGCTGAACGCCGCGATCGCGATGTTCGCGGCCGATGTGGCGCTCGTCCGGCGCGACGCCGTGGACTCGGGCGTGCTGGAGCGCTCGGCCGACGGCGCCTGGTACCGCCTGGCCGGCTGACCTCGCAGCCGTCTGATCCGTCGGCCGCGCAGCCGACCTGCTCAGCGCCGTCCCGGCCCGTCGACCGACCGGCTAGGCGCCGTCCCGGCCCGTCGGCCGACCGACTCTCCGCCCGGCCGGCCGCGGCTACTTCCGGAAGGACTTGATCACGTTGGCCAGCATCGGAACCAGCACCACGAGGGCGATCCACCCGAAGCTGAAGTTGTCGCGGAAGAACCCGTTCCTGGCGAAGAACCCGAAGAAGATGACGAGGAACACGACGATCGGGATCGCCTTGACCAGGGCCTTGCCCACCTCGGCCGCCCGATTGCGGACCTCGGGATCGGGCCGGCCGCCGGACTCCCACTCCTCGTACCGGCGCTCGGCCCTCTCACGAGCGTCGTCCCCGAACTCGCCGAAGCGCGGCCCGGAATGCTGCGGGGCCGGGGAGTTCGGGCCGAAGTCCTGGTCAGCGCGGCGGGACGAGCTGCGCGAGTCGAAGTCCGAGGACCAGGTGCTGTCCCCGCTCGGAAGCGGCCCGGACCTGCTCTCCCCCGTCCCGGCACCGTCCGCCCCCGTGCCCGGTCCCCCGCGGTCCTTGCCCCCGAGCCACGACGGATCCCCGCCCGGCCCGTGCTCGTCGTTCCCCCACCGATTCATCATGTTCACAGGGTAGACATTCTTCGCACGACGGTCGCCCCGGTCCCGCACCCCGAACGCGGCACGGACCCGCCCCGCGATACCGTCGAGGCGTGATCCACCTCGACGACGCCCAGGTCAGCACGCTCCTCCCCACCCCGGCCGATCAGGTCGCACTCATGCGCGAGGCGCTGCTCGCCCTCGCCGACGGCTCCGCCTCGGTGACGCCGAAGACCCAGGTCGTCCACGAGGAGGGCGGCTTCGCCAACGCGATGCCCGCCGCCTGGCAGGAGCGCGGGCTGCTGGGCATCAAGTGGGTGACGGTCACCCCGTCGAACCGCGCGCGGGGCCGGGAGATGATCGGCGGGCTGATGGTGCTCTCCGCGGCCGACGGCTCGACCCGCGCCACGATGGACGCCGCCGAGCTCACCGCCCAGCGCACCGCGGCCGTGACCGGCGCGAGCCTTGCGCTGGACGACCGGCCGATCACCTTCGTCGGCACCGGTGTGCAGACCCGATCCCACGCCCGGGTGATCGAGGCGCTGGGTCGGGGCCCTCTGGCCGTGTGGGGCCGCCGCCCCGAGGCCCTCCGGGAGCTCGCCGCCTGGTGCGCCGAGCACACGCCCGGCCTCGAGCTGCGCACCACGACCAACCGGGCCGAGGCGCTCGCAGGCGCGGGCGTCGTGATCAGCGGCCTGCCGATCGGGCTGACCGATGCGGCGCTGCGCCCGGGCGACGTCGCCGCCGACGCGACGCTGCTGCCGATCGACTACGCCTCTGTCGCGGGCGCCGAGATCTCCCGCACCGGCACGGTCGTCGCCGACGACGCGGAGCAGTTCGAGTCGCTGCGGCCGCTGAAGCACGGCGAGGACTACCCCCGGGCGACCGGGTCGACCGGCGACCTGCTGCGGGACGGTCGCCCGGGCGGCCTGGTCGTCGCGCAGAACCTCGGCTCCGGCCTCGGCGACGTGGTGCTCGCCGACGCCGTCGCCCGCGCCGCCGGGGCCTGACCTCCACGACGCCGGCGGCCCGGTGCGGCGCGACCTCCGGGCATCTCCGATCGACCGCCCCACACTCCCGAGACTTCCCTCGCCTGCTCCTCCCACGTGGAGCGGGCACGTCAGGCCCTCGAGGCCTGAGCGCCCGGTCGCACGCATCCCCGCTGATCCTCCGTGTGCCCGGCTCGCCGAGACGTGGATAAGTGTCGGTACAGCCCCTGATACCGACACCTAGCCACGTCTCGATGCTGCTCCGGGGCGAGCCGTCAGGCGCCCAGGCCCGATGGCCGCCCCGGCGCAGGGTCAGGCGGCGCGGATGTGCTGGGCGCGGCGGAGGTCGAGCTCGGCGGAGGTGGACCAGCCGCTGAACAGCGCCTCGCCCGGTTCGAGGTCGCGGCCGGCGGCGAGGGCGCCGAGGTGCACGGGCTCGTAGCCGAGACGGTGCAGCAGCGCGGTGACGAGCTCTGCGGCCCGGTCGTCGTCGGCGGCGAGCGCGATCGCCCTACGGGACGGGTCGCCGTGATCGCGGCCGTGCTCCTCGACGTCGTGGTACCCGATGTGGTTCAGCGTCTTGACCACGTGCGCACCGGGCAGGCGCGCGGCGAGCAGCTCGCTCGTGGAGAGCTCGCCGACGTGGTCGCCGAGCTCGGCGCGGGCGGCGTCTACGGCGGCCGCATCGGCCTCGCCCCAGGGGTTGGTCGCATCGACCACGACCGCGCCCTGCAGGGCGCCCTCCTCGAGGCTCAGCGCGACGTGCAGCGGCAGGGTCAGGGCGATGACGTCGCTGGTCGCGGCGAGATCTGGGAGGCCGACGTGCAGAGCACCGGGCAGCTTCGCGGCGAGCGCGGGCGGGGCTGAGCGGCCGGCGACGGAGACCTCGACCCCACGGCGCAGCGCCGTGCGGGTCAGCGCCGAGCCGATCTTGCCCGGGCCGAGCACGCCGAGCCGCGGGGTGTGCGGGGCGCGGACGGCGAGATCCGCGGGGAGCCGGAAGGGCGCGACAGCAGTGGCCGACGCATCTGACGCAAGTGCGACCTGTGCCGAAGCGGCGGCGGGCGCGAGCACCGGGATGCCGCCGTCAGCGTCCTCGCCCCCGTGCTGCTCGGCCTCCGGCCGGGGCGCGTGCCCGCGCAGCGCGGTCTCGAGCAGCTCGCGGGCGAGGGCGTCGTTGCGGCGGTGGCAGGGGGCGTTGGTATGGGGCCGGGCGAAGGCGCCGATAGGCAGCTCCGAGGTCCAGGGCCCGATCGCCCACAGCCGCTCGCGCGGCGTGCCGTCGGGGCCGAGCACGCGGTGGCGCGCGTCGACGTCGAGGGTCCCGGGCGAGGAGGCGGACTCTCGACCCACGGCCTCCCCGCCAGCTGTCTCCGCACCACCGGCGACGAGATCGCGCAGCAGCGGGTTCGTGGACTCCTCCAGCGAGGGCTCCGGCAGGAAGGCGTCCACGAGCGCGCCGGTCGCGATCTCGATGCCGGTGGCGCCGCGGGCGCGGAACCGGCCGCTGGCCTCGTCGGCCGTGACCCGCAGGCCCGGTCCGAGGAAGCGGATGATGCCCGCGCGCTCGAGGGCGAGCAGCTGCTGGAGGCGGTGCGGGGGCGGGCCGGAGTCGACGAAGCTGAACAGCGAGTGCCACCAGCGGGGGTAGTCGCCGCGGGCGCCGCCGCGCAGGCGGGTCGCAGGCAGCTGGTCCACCAGCACGCCGTGCAGGCGCAGCAACAGCTGGAAGAGGGTGCGGGCGGCGGTGACCTCGCCGCCGATGCGGTCGCGCAGGTCCGCCTCGATGTGGCCGACGACGGCATCGCGCGTGGCCTGTTCCGCGAACTCGGGCAGCGTGGTCGCGCCGAGATCGGAGAGCGGCTCGTCGAGCCAGGCCAGCGGCTCCTCCCCCTCCTGCGCGAGAGGCGCTCCGGGGACCTGGTGGGCGATCTCGGCGGCGATCAGCGGCAGCACGTCGGCGCGGAAGTCGAGCAGGCCGTGCTCGTCCTCACGGGCGCGGAGACTCGCGGGAGTGACGTGCACGAGCTCGCCGAGCCCGGTCGGGGCGCCCTCGTCGCGGACCTTCGAGTGGTAGGGGACGCCGCGGCGGGAGCCGACCCAGAGTCGGGGCTCCTCGCCGGAGGGGAGGTAGTCCAGGCGGCCGCGCAGCTCGGCGGCCGCGTCCTCGCCCGCGCTCTCCGCCTCGGCGGCGGGCACGAAGCGGCCCCCGCGACCCTCGGTCAGCAGCGCCATGAGGTCCACGAAGGCGAGTCCCATGCCGCGCACGATCACGTCCTGCCCGGCGCCGAGCAGCTCGACCTGCGCGTCGGAGGCCTGGGAGGGGCCGAGATAGGTGCCGCCGTGACGGCGGGCGAAGGCGGCGAGCTCGTGTCGGGCCGCGTTCGGACGGGCGTCGGTGTGGCCGGCGGCCAGCAGCAGCAGGTCGGCGCGCAGAGGAGAGCGGTCCTCGAGATCGACGCTCCAGGTCGCGGGCCCGTCGCCCGCGCGCACGGCGGTCGCGGTGGTGCGGTGCACGGTCACGGACACCGTCGAGGGCAGCGCCGCGAGCACCTGCCCGAAGAACCACTCGAGGTAGAGCGCCTGGACGCGGCGGGAGGCGAAGTCCGTGGGCCCGAGCGCGTGGATCTCGGCGAGGCGGGCGGTGCCGGCCGTCGGCGCGGCGATCGTGCCGCGACGGATCCCGTCGGCCCATTCGGCCAGCGACGGACCGGCGACCACGGGCCCCTCGGCCTCGACGGTCTCGTCGGTGAAGATCGAGACGTCCGCGGCGCGGGAGTTCATCAGCAGCAGGGGGCTCTCCTCGGCCCGCCAGATCCGGCCGGCGCCGGGCATGTGCGGGTCGACGATGTCCACGTGGAGCGGCGTCTCGGCGAGGCGCTCGGCCGTTCCGGGCACGCCGGCGTTCGCGCCGAGCCGCTCGAGCACGCCGATCGCGCGCGGCCCGCCGCCGACCATCACCAGGCGCATCGGGGCGCCGCGGCGGGCGTCGTCCGTGCTGGTGGGGGTCAGTGCGCTGTGCCGAGAGTTCATGCGTGCGGGTCCCTTCCGAGGTTCCTCTGTGTCACAACGTGACGCGTCATAGTCGTCACCTTGCATCTCCATTAGATTCGCTTATAACGTCGAGCCTCGCAAGCCTCGACCGGCCTGCGGTTCACGTTCCGTCACGGAAGGCACACCATGACCTCCTCCGTCGTCACCCACGACACAGCCCGCCGCGCCGACGCGCCCGGCGCCGCCTCGGGGACCGACATCATGTCGTGCCCGCCCGGGACAGGCACCGAGGATCGTGCGTCGCTCGGCCCGATCAGCGATGAGGAGCTCTCCCGCCTGCGCGTCGTCCCCGCCCGACACCCGGGCCGGATCGTGCTCGCGGTGCTGGTGGGCCTGCTCGCGGCCGCAGTGCTGTGGTCCTTCGTGACCAATCCGCGCTGGGAGTGGGGCGTGGTCGCGCAGTGGTTCTTCGCCGAGTCGATCATCCGCGGGCTGCTGGAGACGCTGAAGCTCACCGTGCTCGCCGGCGCCGTCGGCTTCGGGCTGGGGCTCGTCCTCGCCCTGATGCGCCTGTCGAAGTCCTCGCTGATCTCGTCGGTGAGCTGGACGTTCTCCTGGATCTTCCGCTCCACGCCGCTGCTGGTGCAGCTGCTGCTGTGGTACAACCTCGGCTACCTCTACGAGAGCATCACGCTCGGCATCCCGCTGACCGACGTGACCTTCGTCGACACCCGCACCAGCGACCTGATGACCCCGATGCTCGCTGCGATCCTGGGACTCGGCCTGCACCAGGCCGCCTACGCCGCCGAGCTCATCCGCGGCGGGATCCTGTCGGTGGACCAGGGCCAGATCGAGGCCGCCAGCGCCCTGGGCATCCCCGCCCGCGACCGTTCCCTGCGGATCGTGCTGCCCCAGGCGATGCGCGCGATCCTCCCCACCGCGTTCAACGAGATCATCGGGCTGGTGAAGGGCACCTCGATCGTGTACGTCCTCGCGCACGCCGAGCTGTTCTTCACCGTGCAGCTGATCTACGGCCGCACCCAGCAGGTGCTGCCGATGCTGCTGGTCGCGACGGTCTGGTACGTCGTGATCACCTCGCTGCTGTCCATCGGGCAGTACTACATCGAGCGCCACTACTCCAAGGGCGCGGTGCGCACCCTGCCGCCCACCCCGCTGCAGCGGCTCCGCGCCCGCCTCGGCCGCCGCCCCGTCACCGCAGGAGCCGCCGCATGAGCCCGCTGACCTCCCTGCTCCGCCGCCGTTCGGCCGGGGTGCAGTCGACCCTCGACGCCCGTCCGGCTGACGCGACCAGCCCGTCGGCCGCCCTCCCCTCCCCGTCGGCCGACGGTCCCCGCGGCGGTCTCGTCGAGATCCGCGGGGTGCACAAGTCCTTCGGCGACCTCGAGGTGCTGCGCGGCATCGACCTCACGATCGCGCCCGGCGAGGTGACCGCGATCCTGGGCCCCTCGGGCTCCGGCAAGTCCACCCTGCTGCGCTCGATCAATCACCTCGAGCCCGTCACCAGCGGCCTGATCAGCGTGGACGGCGAGGTGATCGGCTACCGCCGCGACGGCGACCTGCTGCACGAGCTGCGCGAGCCCGAGGTGCTGCGCCAGCGCACCGCGATCGGGATGGTGTTCCAGTCCTTCAACCTCTTCGCCCACATGACGGCGCTGGAGAACATCACGGAGGCGCCCCGTCGGGCGCTCGACGTGAAGCGCGCCGAGGCGGAGGCGCATGCCCGGGAGCTGCTCGCGCTGGTGGGCCTGTCCGAGAAGGCGGGCGCCTATCCGCGCCAGCTCTCCGGCGGCCAGCAGCAGCGCGTCGCGATCGCCCGCGCGCTCGCCCTGCGCCCGAAGGTGCTGCTGTTCGACGAGCCGACCAGCGCCCTGGACCCCGAGCTGGTCGACGAGGTGCTCGCGGTGATCCGCTCCCTCGCCAGCGCCGGGACCACGCTCGTGATCGTCACGCATGAGATCTCCTTCGCCCGCGACGTCGCCGACACCGTCGTGTTCATGGACCAGGGTCGAATCGTCGAGCAGGGCCCGCCCGCCCAGGTCATCGACTCCCCCACCCATCAGCGCACCCGCTCCTTCCTGCAGCGGGTCCGCACCGACTCCCCCACCGCCACCACCGACGAGGACCTCTCATGACCCTTCCCCGCCCCGCGCGCCCCACCCGACGAACCGTCGCCGCAGGCGGCCTGCTGCTGCCGCTCGGCCTGCTCGCCGCCTGCTCCGACCCGGCCCCCGCCGCGACCGGCGCGGCCGAGGGCTCCGGCTCCGACGCCTCCGACGGCGGCGGCTCCGGCCCCTCCATCGACACCTCCGGCACGCAGGAGCTGATCCGCGCCGAGGCCGACGAGCAGGTCGCCGCGCTGCTGCCGACGGAGATCGCCGAGTCCGGCGTGCTGCGCGTGGGTATCAACGGCACCTCCTCCGCGCCGCTGAGCTTCCTGGCCGACGACAACCAGACCTACATCGGCTCCGAGATCGACGTGGCCCGGATCGTCGCCGACAAGCTGGGCCTGGATTTCGAGCTGAAGCTCACCACCTGGGAGAACTGGCCGCTGAAGCTCGAGGCCGGGGAGTTCGACGCGGTCCACGCCAACATCGGCATCAACGCCGAGCGCCTGCAGAAGTTCGACTTCGCCTCCTACCGCGCCGCGTACATGTCCTTCCTGGTCAAGAAGGGAGCCGAGGGCTGGCTCGAGGACGCCGACTCGCTGTCCGGGAAGATCATCGCCGTCGGCGCCGCGACCAACCAGGAGCGGATCCTCACCGACTGGAACGCCGAGCTCGAGAAGGCCGGGAAGGCCCCGGCGGAGCTGAAGAACTACTCCACCGAGGCCGACACCCTGCTCGCCCTCGGCTCCGGCCGCGTGGACGGCTACATCGCCCCCTTCGCCTCGCTGAGCTTCATCGCCTCCCGCCGCGACGACGTCGAGCTGCAGGGCCGGGTCAACGCCGGCTGGCCCGACGAGACCCTCGTCGCGGGCACCTTCCCGGCCGGCAGCGGCCTCGCCGAGCCCTATGCCGCCGCGCTCAACGCGCTGATCGCCGACGGCACCTACGCGCAGGTGCTCGAGCGGTGGCAGCTGACCGACGAAGCCCTCACCGAATCGCGCGTCCACACCAAGGAGAACCCGTGAGCACCACCGTCACGCCCGACGAGACCACCTCGTCGAGCACCTCGCCCGCCGCAGGTCCGGTCGACGGGGCAGGCGCGCTGCCCGTCCTCGCCGTCGACCTCGTCACCGCCCCGTCCCTGCTGGAGGGCCTCGCCCCGCTCACCCGCGGCCTCGAGGAGGCCGGGATCGGCGCGCTGACCCTCAGCGACGGCGGCCTGCACCCGATCCACGTCGCCGCGCATCTCGCACCGCTGACCCGCGGGATCGGCCTGCTGCCCCGCACCGACGCGATCTACGTCGAGCCGTTCCACCTGGCCACACAGCTGGTGAGCCTGGACCACATCAGCCACGGCCGGGCCGGCTGGCTGCTGCAGGCCGAGACCGACCCGTCGGCCGCCGAGGCGGTGGGCCGCGAAGTGCTGGGCCTGGAGGCGACCGCCCGCGAGGCCGCCGACGTGCTCGAGGCCGTCCGCACCGTCTGGGGCACCTGGGCGCCGGACGCCGTCGTGCGCGACACCGAGCGCGGCGTGTACGTCGATGCCTCGCGCCTGCAGTACGCGGACGTCGAGGCGGAGACCTTCTCCGTGCGCGGCCCCGCGATCACGCCCCGCTCCCCGCAGGGCCTGCTGCCGGTGTTCGTCGCCGACACCGACCGCGCGGACGCCGGCGAGCGCGTGAGCGGTGAGCTGGCCGACGGACGGGTGCTGGACCTCGACGTCTCCGGCGGCGCCCGCGCCGAGGAGCTCGCCGCGCAGATCGCCTCGGCCCTCGAGCAGGCCGGCGCCGGTCCGTCGGCCGTTGCCCAGCAGGTGCGGCTCGTGCGCCTGGTGGGTCTGGACCTCGAGGCCGACCCGCTGGGCACCGTGCGTCAGCTGGCGGACGAGCTCCGCTCCCGCGGCCTGATCGCCCCCGCCCCGGCCGGTGCCCCGGCCCCGTCCGCCGCGTCGGACGCATCGGGCGCGGCCCCGGCCTCGGTGCCGGCGTCGGGCCGCACTCTCCGCGACCTGCTCGGCCTGCCCGAGACCCCCTTCCGCCTCGATCCTGCCCGGCGCGCCGACCGCGCCCGCCTCACCTCCGAGGAGAACGCATGAGCACCGCCACCACCCCGCTGGCCGACGCGCCGCTGTCCGAGGAGGCCGCCGCGCTCGTGACCGGCCCCGCCGAGCACCCGCTCCACCCCGCGCACACCCCCACCGGACAGCTCTCCTTCGGCGCCTTCTTCCAGGGCGTGAACTCCTCGACGATCTGGCGCCTGCCCGAGAGCGGCGACCAGGTCGCGTGGGAGTCCTTCGAGTCGCTGGTCCGCACCGCCGAGCGCGGCAGGTTCGCGGCGTTCTTCCTCGGCGAGGGCCTGCGGCTGCGCGAGCACCGCGGCGTGCCCTTCGAGCTCGACGTCGCCGGCCGTCCCGACGCCCAGACGCTGCTCGCGGCGCTGGCCGGCGTGACCGAGAAGATCGGCCTGGTCGCCACGCAGAACACCACCTACAACGACCCGGTCGACCTCGCCCGGCGCCTGCAGACCCTCGACCTGCTCTCCGGCGGCCGCGCCGGCTGGAACATCGTCACCACCGACAACGCCTGGACCGGCGAGAACTTCCGCCGCGGCGGCTACCTCGACCACGCCGACCGCTACACCCACGCCGAGGCGTTCCTGCAGGTCGCCGAGCAGTACTGGGCCGGCCAGAAGATCTCGCACGACGGCGCCCACTACACGGTGCGCACCCAGGGCGACCTGCCCCGCTCCACGCAGGGCCGGCCCGTCCTCTTCCAGGCCGGCGCCTCCCCCGCCGGTCAGGACTTCGCCGCCCGCACAGCCGACGTCATCTTCTCCCCCCACGGCTCCCTCGCCGCGGCCGTGGATTTCCGCCGCAGCATCGTCGAACGCACCGTCGCCGCGGGCCGCGACGCGGGCGCCGTGAAGATCCTGCCGGGCGCCGAGATCATCCTCGCCCCCACCGAGGCGGAGGCCGACGAGAAGGTGCGCTGGGTGCGCGACCACCAGATCGGGCCCGAGCAGGCCATCGCCCTGCTCGAGCAGTACTGGGGCCGCGACCTCTCCGAGTTCGACCCCGAGGGGCCGCTGCCGGACGTGCCGCCGGAGGTCGTCGAGTCCGGCGTGACCCGCGGCGCCGGCTTCCAGTTCGAGAAGGCCGAGCAGCTCACCCGCCAGTGGCGCGAGGAGGCGGCCGAGAAGGGCCAGAGCATCCTCGAGTTCGCGCGGGTGAAGTCCGGGGCACGCCGCGGCGAGTTCACCGGCAGCTACGACGCCGTCGCGGACCGGCTGGTGGAGTTCGCGCGGCTCGGGGCGATCGACGGTCTGAACATCACGCCGTGGCTGATCCCCTCCGGGCTCGACGACATCGTCGACCACCTCATCCCGCGCCTGCAGGAGCGCGGCGTCTACCCGGCCGAGTACGCCGGCACCACGCTGCGCGAGAACCTGGGCCTCCCGCCGCTGTGACCCGGTGAACGGGGCGGGGCGGGGCAGCCGATCACGGCCCCTCCCCCGCCCCGTCGCCTTCCCCACCCTGGTCCCTTCCCCGCCGCGTCGCCGCTTGCGCTCACCGTTTGCTGGTGCCACGACTCATCCGGCCCACCACACGAGTCCTGGCGGCAGCAAAACCTGCCGCGCGTCGGCTCATCCGGGCCCAGCACGGCACTGGGTTCGCCCTCTCACCGTCGCCGAGACGTGGCTTCCTGCCGGAATGACCCCTCATACCGACACAAAGCCACGTCTCGCCGCGCTGCCAGGCGTCCGGGACTGCCCCGGGACGGTCCTGGGTCGGTCGAGATGTCCCTCAGCAGAGGTGGGGTTATCAGTACTCGATACGCCCGCCTTTGCTGAGGGATGTCCGACGGCGTCGAGCGGGACCCTGCGCCCTCTCCCTCCGAACCGCCCAGAACGCCGTCGGCGAAGTCATAAGCCAGGCTTGCCACTGCCGGATACCATGACTGTCATGGACCCCCGCAGGCTTCTCATCTTCCGGACCGTCGTGCGCAACGGCTCGATCGGCGCGGGCGCGCGCGAGCTGGGCTGGACCCAGCCGGCCGTCTCCCAGCACCTGGCCGCGCTCGAGAAGGAGGTGGGCACGCAGCTGCTGCTGCGCTCCTCCTCCGGCGTCACGCCCACGGAGGCGGGCTCGCGCCTGGCCCTGCACGCCGAGGCGATCGCCGCGCAGCTGCACGCCGCGGAGGAGGAGCTCGCCGACATCACCGCCCTGCGTCGCGGGACCGTCAAGTTCGGCACCTTCCCGTCGGCCGCGGCGGTGCTGCTGCCACCCGTGCTGGCGCGCCTGAGCGAGAGCGCCCCGGACCTCGACGTCACCTTCGACGAGCTCGAGCCGCCGGACGCGGTGCCGGCCGTGCGCGAGGGCGATCTCGATCTCGCGCTCGTGTTCCGCTATCCCTGCAGCGACATCGGCGACGAGGGGGCCCTGGAGTGGACCCCGCTGATGGAGGACCGCGTGATGGCGGTGCTGCCGGCGGCCCATCCCCGCGCCCAGGACCCCGAGCTCACCCTCGCCGACCTCGCCGAGGAGCCGTGGATCGCGGGCTGCGAGCGCTGCCGGGCGAACCTGCTCTCGAGCGCACGCCGCGCCGGGTTCACGCCGCAGGTGCGCCACTCGACCGACGACTCGATCGTGGTGCAGCGCCTGATCACGCACGGCGGCGGGGTCGCGCTGATGCCCGAGACCACCCTCGAGGCCGCCCCGCCCACCGACGATCTCGTGGTGCGCCACCTGCCCGATCTCGAGGACCGCACGATCGGCCTGATCAACCGTCGCGGTGCGCTGTCGATCCCGGCCGTCGCCGCGCTGAAGGACGCCCTGGTCGCCGAGACCACCGGGCGCCTCGCCACCGCCGCTTTGATCTGACGCCGCGGCGCGGCCCCGCCTGCACAAAAGGGGATTCCCGCAGCACGCCGCGGAGCTGAGCTCCAGCGCGTGCCGCTGGAGTCCCCTTCCTGCAGATCGCTCTCGACGCGGGTCCAGGCGTCGTCCGTACTCTGGTCAGATGCCCGGTCCTGATCCCGCCCCCGCCACCTCCACGACCCACGCCCCTGCCCGGGCGTGGCTGCGGCCTGCGCTGCTGCTCGTCGGCGGTGCTCTGCTCACGCTGCTGATGGTGCTGGCCGATCAGCTCATCGCCGCGCTCGCGGTAGGGGCGTTCTCCCTGTTCATGGCGTCCTGGACGAGTCCGCTGCGCTCCGGCCCGCACACCCCGCTCGCCTCCGCGCAGGAGCGGGCGCGGGGGGCCGACGGCACGGCGCCGACGATCGTGCTCTGGGCACCCGGGGATCCGGCCTCGGCGCGTCTGCAGGCCGCGATCCGTGCCCCGCGCGAGGACCTGATCTGGGTGAACGTGTTCAAGGACCCGGCCGCGCAGCAGCTGCTGGGCCGGTACGGCGGGGAGCGGATGCTACCGCTCGCGCTGCAGGGCGAGGACGCCGCGCGCATCGACAACGTCTCCGAGCTCTTCGCCTTCCAGGACCGGGCCAGGCCGGACGGTGCGCCCGGCGGCGCCGCGGGGGCGGGGCCGACGACGCCTGACCCCGGCGCCGACCCGTCGGGACGCGCCGAGGAGCGGGGCGAGGACGAGCCCGGCTCGCCGCGCGCCTGAGGACGCGCGGCCATCCCCGGCTCACGCGCCGAGGAGCGGGGCGAGGACGAGCCCGGCTCGCCGCGCGCCTGAGGACGCGCGGCCGTGCCCGGCTCAGGCGCCGTGCAGCTCCCCGATCACGACCTTCCACTCGCGCGCGACGCGGTCCGCGATCACGCGCTCGCGCTTGAAGGGGTCGCCGTCGAGCTTGGCGAGCGCTTCCTCGGCGGAGTCCGCGACCACGATCAGCAGCGCCTCCGAGCCGTCGTCCAACGGGCCCGACAGCAGCAGCGTGCCCTCGCGGAGCAGCTCGGCGAGGTGCTCGCGATGCTCGGGCCGGAACGTCGCCAGGCGCTGGGCGTCGTCGATGTAGGTGTACTGGACGGCGAAGACGGCCATGGGATCCCCTCGGTGCGCGACGGCCGACGGCGATGCCGGCCGATGATCTCCCGCCCATCCTGCCGCACCGCACGCCGCGGCCGACGGGACGTCCGGGGCCGGGTGCGCCGCCGACCTCGACAGCACCGGCCCGGGCCCGGTGGTCCTGACCGCACCGCGCCCGCCGTCGCTTCACCGAGCCGCACCACCTCGATCCTTCGCCCCCACTATTCCGCTCCTCCGTAATTCCGGATACCCTGATCGTGATCGACGGCCACCGCCGCCGACCCGTCACCTCAGGAGGTGGGAGATGGCCGAGGATCCGGAGCTGCGGCGGCGGCTCGACGCGCTCGAACGCCGGATCACGCAGCTCGAGGAGCGCGACGAGCCCGGTGCCGCGCCGCCTGCCGACGCTCCTCCCGCGGGCGCCCGATCCCGCTCCACCGCCGACGAGGACCCGTTCTGGGCCCTCACCGCCCTGAAGGCGCAGGTCCCGCCGCCGGGCGCCGTCGTCTACGCAGGCAGTGTCGAGGTCGGGGCGGGGCATGTGGAGTACCAGTGGGGCCGCCCCACCGAACACCTCCTGGCCGCGGACTGGGCCGAGCACGCCGAGACCGTCGCCGCGCTCGGACATCCGCTGCGCCTGGCGATCCTGCGACGGCTGGTCGACGGCGAGCACACCGTCGCGCAGCTCGTGGACGAGTTGGAGCTCGCCTCGACCGGCGTCGCCTACCACCACCTCTCCGCCCTGCAGACCGGCGGCTGGGCCACATCCCCGCGTCGCGGCAGCTGGGCGATCCCGCCGAGCCGCATCGTCCCGCTCCTCGCCATCGTCACCGCCCTCGAGAAAGGCTGACCATGCCGGACCTGCCCGCGACCCCGCCCGACGACGAATCCCCCGACCCCCACCTCGGCACCTCGGGCGCCCCGCCCGTCGACCGTTCCGCTCAGCCCGCCCGAGCCATGCCTGCTTCACGCCGCCGCCATCCCTCTCGGCGCGCCGTGCTGGCCGCGGCCATGCCCGCGGCAGCAGCGGTCGTCGGCCTGACGGCGCTCACCGCGCCGCGACCCGCCTCACTGGGCGAGCCGGCCGGCGATGAGCAGCTCACCGAAGCTCTCGCCCCTCACCTTGGCGGACACCGACGGGTCGCCGCGATCCTGGTCGAGGACGGGCAGGCGCGAGTGGCCGGCTTCGGCACCGGCGACGACGCCGAACTGGAGAGCTCCGAGTTCGAGATCGGCTCGGTCTCCAAGACCTTCACCGGCGCACTGCTGGCCGTCGCGGTCGAGCGCGGGGAGCTCGCCACGGAGACCACCGTCGCCGAGGTGCTCGGCACGGACGCGGAGGGCAGCGCGATCGCGGACGTCACCCTCGCCGAGCTCGCCACCCACAGCTCGGGCCTGCCGCGCCTCGCCTCGGCCGCCGCCGGCGGCGGCGGGAGCATCCTCGCCGGACTGCTGCGGAAGGACCCCTACCGGGGCCGCGATGCGCAGCAGGTCATCGCCGACGCCCTCGCCGAGACGCCGTCGGGCCGCGGCGAGCACGCCTACTCAAACCTCGCCGTCGCCCTCGAGGGGCAGCTGCTCGCGACCGCCGCGAACACCGACTACGCCACGCTGCTCACCGAGAGGATCCTCGAGCCGCTCGGCATGACCAGCACGTACGCACCCATCACCGCCGAGAACCTGCGGGAGACGGCTCGGCGCGGGCACGGCACGAGCGGCCTGCGGCAGGGCATGTGGACCATGGACGGCTCCGCCCCGGCCGGCGGCATCCGCTCCACCCCCGGGGACATGAGCCGGTATCTCACCGCCATGATCGACGGCTCCGCCCCGGGCGCCGAAGCCGCGACGAAGGTGCTGTTCGAGGAGAGCGGGGCGAGCTCCACGGCGATGAACTGGTTCCTCGAGGACTTCGGCAGCGGTCAGCCGATCACCTGGCACAACGGCATGACCGGCGGCTACGCCGCGTTCGTCGGCTGGGAGCCGTCGAGCGGGCGAGGGCTCGCGCTGCTCTCGGACACCGCCCGCTCCCTCGACGAGCTCGCCGTGGGCGTGCTCACCGGGGAGGTGGCGCTGTGAACGCACTGCTGTCGCTGCTGCCGCTGCTGGTGGCGGCGGTCCTCGCGGTCGCGCTGGTGGTGACGATCGTGCAGATATGGGCCCGGTACCAGCATCCGATGCGCCTCGCGCTGCAAGCCGTCGGCGCCGCCTCGCTGATGGGTGTGATCGGCCTGGCGGGGCTCCTCCCGGATGCGCTGTGGTGGGTCAGCTGGGTGCTCGCGCTCGCGATCCTGCTGGGCATCGCCTTCTCCGCCAGACGCCTGCTCGTCGGCGCCCCGCCGTCGGAGCCGAGCCCCCGCAAGGCGAAGCTCCTGGACCCGCCGCCCCGCAGCTCCGCGGTCGTCGAGGTGCTGTTCTGGCTGGCGCTGGTGGTCGTGGCGCTGATCGCCGGCTGACCACGCCTCGTCCCGAGCGGGGTCCTGGGCGCGTCAGGCGCCGATCCCCGGACCGGCCGGCGCCCTGCCTCAGCCCCGGATCGGCAGCCAGTCCAGCACGTCCTGGATGCCCTCGTCCCAGAACTCCCAGGTGTGGGCGCCGGGACGCAGGCGCGAGGCGACCTCGACCCCGGCATCCTCCGCCGCGGCGAGGAAGCGCCGGTTCTGGTCGATCAGCTGGTCCTCGGTGCCGCAATCGAGGAACAGGGCGGGCAGCTCGGCGGGGTCGCCGGCGCCGAGCAGGCCGAGCAGGTCATCGGCGGTGCCGGCGATCTTGCGCCCGCCCCAGACCCGCTCGGCGAGATGCCCGGTGCTCAGCTCGAGCGACAGGCTCGCGGGGTCCAGCGCCCCGGACAGGCTCGCCGCGGCCGCGAAGCGGTCCGGATGGTTCAGCGCCAGCTTGAACGCGCCGAAGCCACCCATCGACAGGCCCGCGACGAAGGTGTCCTCCCGCGCGGTCGAGACGCGGAAGGTGCGCGCCACGATCCGCGGCAGCTCTTCGGCCACGAAGGTCCAGTACGCCTCCCCCACCGCCTCGTCGGTGTAGAAGGAGCGACGCACCTCGGGCATCACCACGGCGATCCCCTTCTCCGTCGCGTAGCGCTCGATCGAGGTGCGGCGCTCCCAGATGGTGCAGTCGTCGCTGAGGCCGTGCAGGAGGTAGAGCACCGGCACGCCGGACTCGTCGGCCGCGGACCCGCTGGTCGCGTCGGCCCCTTCCATCCCGATCCCGGAGGCGGCCTGCGGCATCAGCACCACCATCGAGGTGCCCATGCCGAGGGA
Source organism: Brachybacterium sp. SW0106-09 (assembly GCF_001293905.1). Classification (NCBI taxonomy): domain Bacteria; kingdom Bacillati; phylum Actinomycetota; class Actinomycetes; order Micrococcales; family Dermabacteraceae; genus Brachybacterium; species Brachybacterium sp. SW0106-09. Next base: position 36,785 of record NZ_BCAK01000005.1, on the reverse strand, counting down.
CTCGGCGAAGAAGTCGGTGCGCAGGCGGATCATGTCTCTCCTCGATGAGCGGGCGGGCGTCGGCCCCAGCATCCCACCCCGCCCCTCACCTTGTGCTGCCGTGACGACTCATGTCCGTCGGCACATGAGTCGTGGCGGTGGCAGAACCTCGCGGCGCCGGAGGCGCCGCGGCACGCGCACCGCCCTCCCCCGGGTGCCCCGGCGCCCCGCGATGCCTACGATGGCGGCATGACCGAGACCGCTCCCGCCGCCCCCGCACCGCACGCCGCCCCCGCCTGGGCCCGCGACGCGATCTGCTGGCAGGTGTACCCGCTGGGCTTCTGCGGCGCGCCCCGCCACCGCGAGGACCTCACCGGCGAGACCTACGGCGGGGCCGACGGGGAGAACGTCGTGCACCGCCTGCGCCGGCTGGCCGGCTGGCTCGACCATCTCGTCGCCCTCGGCGCGAACGTGCTGCTGCTGAACCCGATCTTCGACTCGGTCTCCCACGGCTACGACACCCTCGATCACCGCCGGATCGACCCGCGCCTCGGCGACGAGGAGGACTTCGACGCACTGGTCGCAGGCTGCCGCGAGCGCGGGATCCGCCTCGTGCTCGACGGGGTCTTCAACCACATCTCCCACCTCCACCCCACCGCGCGTCGCGCGATCGCCGCCGGCCCCGGCACCGAGGAGGGCGACCGGATCCGCTGGTCGGGCACGAGCCCCTACGGCTTCGAAGGCAACGACGACCTGGTCGAGGTGGACCTCTCCGACCCCGTCATCCAGGACCGGATCGTGGAGATCATGAGCCGCTGGCTCGAGCGCGGGGTCGACGGCTGGCGGCTGGACGCGATGTACGCCGCGGGGGCCGAGGCGTGGGCGCCGATCCTCGAGCGGGTCCGAGCCGCGCATCCCGAGGCGTGGATCCTCGGCGAGGTCATCCATGGTGAGTACCCGGCCTTCGCCGCCGCCTCCGGCGCGGACTCGATCACCCAGTACGAGCTGTGGAAGGCGATCTGGTCCTCGCTGCGCGACGGGAACCTCTTCGAGCTCGCGCACGCGCTCGGCCGTCACCAGGGCTTCCTCGACCAGTTCCGGGAGGCCGGCTCGGGCGCTCTGCCGCTGACCTTCGTGGGCAACCACGACACCACCCGCATCGCCTCCCAGCTGGAGGACGGCCGCGACCTCGCCGCCGCGACCGCGCTGCTCGCCCTGCTGCCCGGCATCCCGGCCGTCTACGCCGGGGACGAGTTCGGCGCCGCCGCCGTGAAGGAGGAGCGCGAGGGCGGGGACGACGCGATCCGACCCTGGTTCCCCGGCTCGCCCGACGAGGTGGTCGCCGCGCACGAGGCCGCCGACGCGGGCGACGAGTCGCCCCGCTCCCTGCAGCTGCTCGCCCCCGAGGCGGCGGGGCGGATCCTCGAGGCCCATCAGCGCCTGCTCTCCCTGCGCCGACGCGAACGGTGGCTCGTCACCGCCTCGGTCGCCGTGGACGAGGCGACGCTGACGAACACCTGGGCCCAGATCGTGCTGACCCCGACGGCCGGCGGGCACGACGCGGGGGCGAATGAGCTCGACACGACGGCCGACGGGGAGCCCGCGGCGGCCGACCGCGCGGCCGACGCGACGGACCCCTCCGGCGAGCGCCCCGCCCCTCTCACGCTGGTGCTGAACCTCGGCGACGAGGCCCTGCCCGCCCCTGGCGCGGTGCTCGAGGCGGTCAGCGGCGCGGACATGCTCGACGCCGTCGGCCCCGCCGCCGAGGGGACGGTCCCCGCCCACGGCATCGCGGTGGTGCGCTGAGCGGGCGTCGCGCTGCCCTCCAGCCCCTCCCAGCCCGGTGCCGTGCAAGTCCTGGAGAGGGTGCACGCAAGTGTTCGCCTGCCTCAGGACAGCCTGATGCCCTCATGACCTGGCACGACGGATCCGCCCACGCAAGTAGTGCTGCGGCGTCCGGCAGATGCCGGGTGCTCACCACACAGGTCGCTCGTCGTAGGCTCGAGGCATGAGCACCGCGATCAAGCCCGCCGAGTCCGTGAACACCGCCCCCGTCGTCGCCGCCGGGCTGATCGGCGGCTGGCTGACCGCGCGGGAGACCGGCATCCGCCCGCTCGGCGGTGTGGTCCTCGCCGCGGCCGGGATCTACGCGGGCCGCACCTGGCTGGCCCGTCGTGGGCCCGCGACCACCGCCGTGCTCGGCGCGACCTACGTGCTCGGCTTCGGCCTCTCCCACCCGCTGGCGAAGAAGATCGGGGCCTGGCCCGCGGTCCTCACGGTGACCGCCGCCTCGGCCGGCGCCGCGGCGCTGCTGTCCGACGCCGCCTACGGCGAGTGGCTGCCCGCCGACGCCTGACCCGCCGGCCGGGTGCCTGACCCGCCGGCCGACCGGCTGACCCATCGGCCGGACGCCCGACCTGCCAGCCGGACCACTGCCCCGTCGGCCGGAAGCCTGACCCGCCAGCCGGACGACTGCCCCGTCGGCCGGGTGTCTACCCCGTCGGCCGGGCGGCGCCGGACGCCTGCCCCGCCGACATCCCCTCCCGCCTGCCGGGCACTGGCGGGCGCTCCACGGCGCGTCGTGGCGATATCGCCACGTCGCGTCACCACGCGCCTGTCGACGACGCCGCAGGGGGCAGCCTGCCTCCCCACCCACACCGAGTCCATCCCCTCTGAGCTGTCGGCATCCGGCCCCACACCGACAGCTCGGAGGGGATGGAGCGCGTCCAGGGCAGACGAGACGAGAGACCTGTCGGAGCGGCCGCCCCCCGGAATGCGCTGTCACCCGTCGGGATCGTTGACTAGGCTAAGTCCTCGTCCCCGACCGCCGGGGCGCACTCCCCTCTGAGGAACTCTCTCCCCATGCTCGGCACCATGCGCCGCCTCTGGCAGACGGTCCGCCCCATCAGAATCCGCCTCTTCCTCGGCCTGCTGAGCGCCATGACGGCCTCGCTCGTGGCGCTGATGATCCCGCAGGTCCTCGAGGTCATCGTCAACCGGCTCGGCAGCGACGCCACCGCCATCACCATCTGGACCGGCGGCGCGATCGTGCTGGGCCTCGGCATCGTCGAGGCCACCCTGATCTGGCTGCGCCGCACCTTCGCCGTCGCCCCCTCGACCACCGTCGAGAAGCAGATCCGCGTGGGCTTCTACCAGAAGGTCCAGCACCTGCCCGTCACCTTCCACGACGGCTGGGGTTCGGGCCAGCTGCTCTCGCGCATGATGAGCGACATCAACCAGATCCGCCGCTGGATCGCCTTCGGCATGATCATGGCCGTCACCAACGCAGTGACGATCGCGGTGGGCATGGTGCTGCTGGTCCGCTCCAGCGCGCTGCTGGCGCTGATCTTCTTCATCGCCGCGGTGCCCGTGACGATCATCGCCTACCGCTTCAACCGCACCTTCTCGGTCCTCTCCCGCCGCTCGCAGGACCAGAACGGCGACCTGGCCACCACCATCGAGCAGTCGGTGCAGGGCATCCGCGTGCTGAAGGCCTTCGGGCGCGGGCCGACGGCACTGGCGGGCTTCACCGAGCAGGCCGAGGAGCTGCGCCGCACCGAGGTGAAGAAGGCGACCGCCATCGCCCGCTTCGACATGTTCATGTTCATGCTTCCCGAGCTCGCGCTCGGCGTCGCACTGCTGGTGGGCCTGCACCTGACCGCGGACGGGTCCATCACCACCGGCCAGCTCGCCTCCTACTTCGCGACCGCCACGCTGGTGGTCGGCCCGGTGCGGATGCTCGGCATGCTGCTGGGCCAGGCCGTGAACGCGAGCACAGCGCTGGACCGCCACTACGAGGTGATGGACACCGAGAACACGATCGTCTCGCCCGAGCGCCCGGCGCCGGTGGACCCGGCCGCGGCGATCGGGGCGGTGCGCCTGGACGGCGTGCACTTCCGCTATGCCGATGCGCCCGAGCACGTCGACGACGTGCTGGACGGGGTGGACCTCGAGGTCCGCCCCGGGGAGACGATGGCGCTGGTCGGCGTCACCGGCAGCGGCAAGTCGACGCTGCTGCAGCTGGTGCCGCGGCTGTACGACACGACCGCCGGCGCGATCACGATCGACGGCGTGGACATCCGCGACATGGACCTCACCACGCTGCGCACCCTCACCGCCGTCGCCTTCGAGGACGCGACCCTGTTCTCCGACTCGGTGCGGGACAACGTGCTGCTCGGCGCGGACCCGGCCCTGTCCGCGCAGGAGGCGGAGGATCTGCTGCACCTCGCGCTGCGCACGGCGGATGCGACCTATGCCTACGAGCTGCCGGACGGGGTCGACACCCGCATCGGCGAGGAGGGCATGAGCCTGTCGGGCGGGCAGCGCCAGCGCCTGGCCCTGGCCCGCGCGATCGCGGCGAAGCCCGCCGTGCTGCTGCTCGACGACCCGCTCTCGGCGCTGGACACCAAGACCGAGGAGACCGTCACCGCGCGCCTGCGGGAGGTGCTCGCCGGGACCACCACCCTGATCGTCGCCCACCGCACCTCGACCGTGGCGCTGGCCGACCGGGTCGCGCTGCTGGACGACGGGCGAGTGGTCGCCGTCGGCACCCACACCGAGCTGATGGCGAGCTCGGCCCGCTACCGCTGGGTGATCGCGAACCAGGAGGAGGAGCGGCGCCGCGACCAGGACATCGAGACGCTCACCGGCGAGCTCGAGCTCCGCGCCATCCAGGAGGAGGGACGATGACCGCCACCGCACCCACGGACCGCGACGACGCCGACAGCGGCGCGCTCACCGCCGAGGAGGCCCGCACCTCCCGCAAGCGCTCCTTCGCCCTGCTCGGCGAGCTGATCTCCCCGGTCAAGGGACAGTTCGCGATCATGGCCGTGATGGTCGTGATCGCGCAGCTCGCCGTCGTGGCGGGCCCCGCGATCATCGCCCGGGGCATCGACCACGGCCTTCCTGCGCTGCTGGACGGCGATCCGTGGCCCGCGACCCAGGCGGCGGCCCTCGCCGTCGCCGCCGCAATCGTCGGGGGCGTGCTGACCTTCGGGTACGTGCGCCAGTCCGTCGTCGTCGGCCAGCGGATGCTGCTCTCCCTGCGGCGGAAGGTCTTCCGCTTCACCCAGAAGCAGGACCTCGAGTTCCACGAGTCCTACACCTCCGGCCGGATCGTCTCGCGGCAGACCTCCGACATGGAGGCGCTGCGGGAGCTGCTGGACTCGGGCGTGAACGTCATGGTCGGCGCGTCGCTGTCGATGGTGTTCACGATCGTGCTGATCGTGACCATGGATCCGGTGACGGGCCTGGTCATGCTGCTGATGCTGATCCCCTGCGTGGCGCTGACGGTGTGGTTCCAGAAGCGCTCGAGCGTCGAGTACCGCGCGATCCGCACCCACTCGGCACGGCTGATCGTCCACTTCGTCGAGGCGATGGCCGGGATCCGCGCCGTGAAGGCGTTCCGCAAGGAGGACCGCAACCAGGCCGAGTTCGACCGCCTCGCCCAGGACTACCGCGACGCGTCGCTGCGCTCGATCAATGTGTTCGGCATCTACCAGCCGGCGCTGCGCGTGCTCGCGAACGTCACCATCGCCGCGGTGCTGGTCGTCGGCGGGTTCCGGGTGCTCAGCGGCGACCTGCAGGTCGGCGTGCTGGTCGCGCTCGTGCTCTACTCGCGCCGCTTCTTCCAGCCGATCGACGAGATCGCGAACTTCTACAACGCCTTCCAGTCCGCCGTCGCGGCGCTCGAGAAGATCGCGAACCTGCTGGCCGTGCAGCCCCACGTGAAGGAGGCGCAGACCCCGACGCCGCTGCCCAGCTCGGACGGGCAGATCGACTTCGAGGACGTCTCCTTCCGCTACTCGGACGACGGGCCGCTCGTGCTCAAGCCGATGGACCTGCACATCCCCGCCGGGCAGACGGTGGCGCTGGTGGGCCAGACCGGCGCCGGGAAGTCGACGGTCGCGAAGCTCATCGCCCGCTTCTACGACGCGACCGAGGGGGCGGTGAGGCTCGACGGGGTGGACCTGCGGGATGTGTCCATGGAGGACCTCACCCGCAACATCGTCATGGTCACGCAGGAGGCGTACCTGTTCTCCGGCACCGTCGCGGACAACATCGCGCTCGGCCGGCCGGGCGCGCCCCGTGAGGAGATCGAGGCGGCGGCCCGTGCGATCGGGGCCGACGAGTTCATCGAGAAGCTCCCCTACGGCTACGACACCGACGTGAACAAGCGCGGCGGCCGCGTCTCGGCCGGTCAGCGGCAGCTGATCTCCTTCGCCCGCGCCTTCCTCGCCGACCCGCGGGTGCTGATCCTCGACGAGGCGACCAGCTCGCTGGACATCCCCTCCGAGCGGATGGTGCAGGAGGGCCTGACCAAGCTGCTGGGCCGCCGCACCTCGCTGATCATCGCCCATCGCCTGACCACCGTGATGATCGCGGACCGCGTGCTGGTGGTGCACGACGGGCAGGTCGTCGAGGACGGCTCCCCCGCCGAGCTCGTCGCCGCCGGCGGCCGCTTCGCGGCGCTGTACCAGGCGTGGCAGGAGTCGATGTAGCGCGCCGGGATCGCCCCTCTCACCGGGAGCGCGCGGCACGGGCCCCGCGCCCGGCAGCCGATGTGGCGGAGTTCCCACGACAGTTGTGCGGGAACGCTGGCGCAGGCGGTCGGCGCCGGTCATCTTCCTGCTGTCGCACCGGTTCCGATCCTGAGGAGAGCCGACGAGAGTCGGCCGTCACCCGCGGATCCCCTGCTCCTCAGAGGTCACCCCATGCACCTGCCCCTGCTCTCGCGCGCCCGATTCCTGGCGCTGCTGCTCGCCGCGCTCGTGGTCGCGGTCCCGCTCGCGGTCGCCCCGCCCGCCGATGCCGCGGTGAAGAAGCCGCTGGACATCGTGAAGGTGTACTACGACCCGCCCGGCCGGGACCACTCGAAGAACTCCGAGTACGTGAAGGAGTACATCCAGGTCAAGAACACCGGGAAGACCACGCTGACCCTCACCGGCTACGTGATCCGCGACAACGGCCCCCAGAAGTACACCTTCCCCAAGGGCTTCAAGATCGCCCCCGGCAAGACCGTCACGATCCGCTCCGGCACCGGGAAGAACACCTCCACCACCCTGTACTGGGGCAAGGCGAGCTTTATCTGGAACAACACCGGCGACACCGCGCGCCTGTACAGCTCCAAGGGCGCTCTGCTCGAGTCGTGCAAGTTCGCCGGCGGCGTCAAGAAGGCGACGAAGACGAGGGTCCGCACCGACGCGACGACCGCCTACTGCTGATCCGGCGCGGGGCCGACGGCTGCCCGTCGGCCGCGCAGGCGTTCCCGCGGGAACGTCGTCGGCGCCCGATCTGTCAGATCCCGCGTCGGCTCCCCGTCGGACGCCCGACGGAGCGTTCCCGCGGGAACGTCATCACCCTCCGACCCGTCAGAATCCTGTGGCTGAGCCGCCCGACGCGTTCCCGCGGGAACGTCACATCGGGCGGTTCTGTCATCTCCCGCCGCCCGGTCAGGCGCCGAGCATCTCCCGCAGCGCGGGGGTGACCCCCTCGACCTCCACCGGCACGTCGGGCCGACGCAGCAGCTCGGGCGTGACGAGGAAGCGCTGCTGCTCCTCGCTGGAGCCGGGGATCGTGGAGATCTCGGTGCCGTTGTCGATGTAGCCGCAGGCGCGGGAGACCCCGTAGGAGGGGGCGTTGCCGACCACGGCGGCGGACTCGGCCCGCAATGCGCCGAGGTGGTCGAAGGCGAGCACGAGCATCGCCTGGCGCATGAGCCTGCCGTACCCGTTCCCGTGGGCGTCGAGGGTCAGCCAGGAGCCGGAGGTGACGGTGCGCCGCTCGGCGAAGCGGTGGGCGGAGACGTCCTGCGCACCGATCAGCCGGCCTCCCGCCCACACGCCGAAGGCGAGTGTCCAGCGCTCGGGAGAGATCCCGCTGCGCAGCGTCCACTGGAAGCGCAGCGCCTCGCGCACGCGCGTCTCCGGCTCGGCGCGGTACCAGGGGAACACCTGCGGGGAGGCCGGGTCCTCGAAGATCGGCCGGCGGATCAGCGCGGCGTACTCGGGCAGGTCCTCACCGGCCAGCGGCCGCAGGGTCAGGTCCCCGGCGCGGACGACGAGCCCGAGGGAGGGGTAGAGCGCGGACAGCGCGGGGAACGGCTCAGCACGGGTCTGCTCGGACATCGCCCCAGATTAGTCGCGGGCGACGGGGGCGATGTCGCGACGGACGCAGCGCTGGTCGACGCCAGCGAGAGCATCGTCGTGGCGCGCAGCCCGTCGGCGGGCGGCCCGCCGTACCCTGTACCGATGGCCATCGACGTTCTGCTCTCCGGTTTCGCGCCCTTCGACGGTGCGGCGACCAACGAGTCCTGGGAGGCCGTCCGGGAGGCGGTCCCGGCCCTCGTCGCGCGCGGCGTGGACGCGGAGGCGGTCGAGCTGCCCGTCGAGTTCGGCACCGCCTCGGAGCGCCTGGCGGAGGCTGTGCGGGGTCTGCGTCCGCGGCTCGTGGTGGCCGTCGGCCTCGCCGCCGGACGCACCGCGATCACCCCGGAACGGGTCGCGATCAACATCCGCGACGCCCGGATCCCCGACAATGCGGGCGCGAGCCCGGTCGACGAGCCGGTGGTGCCGGGCGCGCCCGTCGGCCGCTTCTCGACCCTGCCGGTCAAGGCGATGGTCGCCTCGCTCGCGGCCGACGGAGTGCCTGCGGCGGTGTCGCAGACCGCCGGGACCTATGTGTGCAATGACGTCTTCTACGCGCTGCAGCACCTGCTGGCGACCGACCCTGCGCTCGAGGGGATCCGGGGCGGGTTCGTCCACGTCCCCTCGGCCGACGTCGTCGACTCCCCCGCCACCGCACGGGCGCTGGTGCGGATGGTCGAGGTGGCGCTCTCCACGGAGGCCGACGTGCGCCTCGCCGGCGGCGCCGAGCACTGAGCGGCGGGCGCCGAAAGGCGGGGGCTGAGCGGGAGGCTCCCGGCAGCTGGCGCCTCCCTGCCCCGCCACCGCCGTGCCGCGATGCCGCGATGCCGCGAACGGGGGTGCACAGCGCCGCGGCCGTCCACCGACGGGGCCGGTGACTCGGTGGAAACGAGGCTCCGCACGGGTGTGCGCATCCTCGCCGTCCACCTCCACAAGAAGTTATCCACAGCGTTCTCCACAGAGGTGGAGAAATGACATCCCTGTAGTTCCGCACGTACGAGCGTCGTCCCGGGCGTGTCGCGGCATTGCGCCGGCGCGACGACCAGTCCTCGCAGCGCCCCTCCGCAGCCCGCGGCGACCTTCGCGCTCCATAGAATCACTGCAGGTCATGAGGCTTCCGTCGGGCGCCCGAATCGGACATTGCGCGCGCGTCTCAGCTCTGGATCATCTCCGCGCAGTGGTCGAGAACGTCTGCGCACCCCGCATCCACGGTGTATGGACCTGCGCTGTCCCCACTGTCCGTCCACAGCACATCGGCAGTTGTCCACAGCCAGAACGCGTCATCCCCAATGCAGCAGCGGGTTATCCACATCGCGATCCACAGCTGGGGAAAACCACACCGGTGTAGTTCCGTCCGTGTCGTGACAGGGCTCTCGCGCACGGTTCGGAGGACGCGGAACGGGGCGGCCCCGAGGGACCGCCCCGCCGTGCGGGAGGAGTGCGCCGTCGACCCTCGAACGGGCCGCGCGCAGCCTCGGTCAGACGCCGGGGAGGAGCACCGTCTTGACCGCCACGAGCACCGCGCACAGCACCACGGCGGCGACCACCAGCGCGCCGTGCGTGATCGCGGAGCGGCGGGCGAGCGCCTGCCGGTCCTGCCCGGCCACCGCCTTGGGGCGCAGCGCGTACATCCCCGCGGTGAGCGCCGCGCCGAGCAGGAGTCCGCCGAGGTGGCCCTGCCAGGAGATGTTGGGGACGGTGAAGGTGATCACCAGGTTCAGGGCGATCAGCACCCCGATCTGCGCGACCTGCCCGCCCATGCGCCGGTTGACGATGAACGCCGCGGCGAACAGGCCGAACACGCCGCCGCTCGCGCCGACGGTGCCGGTCAGCCAGGAGTACCCCATCGGGTCGGCCAGGACGTACACCGCCGTGTGCCCGCCGAGTATCGAGACGAAGTAGACGGCGGCGAAGCGCGCGGGGCCGAGGGACCGCTCGAGGAACTGACCCATCGCCCACAGCGCGTACATGTTCAGCGCCAGGTGCATGATCCCGCCGTGCAGGAAGCCCGCGGTGAGGAAGGTCCACGGCATCGCGAGCGCTCGGAAGGGGGCGAATATGCCCAGCTGCTCGACGATCTGCGGAGCGAGCATCTGCCCGAGATACGCGAGCACGCACAGCGCGATCAGCGTGTAGGTGACGACCGGGGCGCCGGAGCGCATGCGCCCGCCCATCGCGGTGCGGGGACGGGTCGAGGCCTGCGCCCGTGCCAGCTCCCGCTCGCAGTCCACGCACAGCACGCCCACATCCGTGGGGCGCTGGCAGCCGGGGCAGGCCGGACGATCGCAGCGCTTGCAGCGCACGTAGCTGACGCGATCCGGGTGGCGCGGGCACACCGGCTGCTCCTGCGGCCCGCCGCCCACGGGGCCCTGCGGCGGTGGGGCGTCGGCGGCGCTGTAGCCGTAGCTGGGTCTGTCCATGGGTCTCATTCCACCACGGGCGGCTGGAGGGAGCCGGGGCACTCCGGCGGGGCGCAGCGCGGTGCGGTGGAAGACGCCGTTGCTGCCCGGGGTGATCGCGTCGTGGCGCGCCTCGTCCATGAGGTAGAGCCGGCCGCGATAGCCGAGCACGAGCTCGTCGAAGCCGGGCAGCAGCAGCTCCTTCATCGCCTCCTTCTCGAGCGCCGCGCGCTCCTCGCGCAGGCCGGGCCGCCAGAACAGCCGCTCCCCGAGGCCCTGGGCGACGAGGCGATGGCCTGCGAGGTCGCGCGGGATCATGGGACGAGGGTAGGGCGGGGGCGCTGCGAGGAGGAGGGGCGAGGCGGGAGACCCTGTCGGGGGAGCCGATGCGGACCGGTTCGGAGAGGCTATCCTCACTGCATTCTTGCAGGTCAGGCGAGGCTCACCTTGCTTGATTGGACTTAGTCCAAAGACTAGGCTCGGGGCATGAGCCTCCTCGACATGCCCCCTCGCCGCCCGCCCGTCGCCGGTTCCCCCGACACCCCCGCCGCGTCGCACGGCGGCGCGCCGTCCGCCGAGCGCCCAGCGCCCTCCGTCGGGCGGGCCACCGGGCCCGCCGATGCGTATGCCCCGTCGGCCGACCGGGACCCGCGCACCTCCGTCTCACGTGACCACGCCGAGGACCGCACCACGCGCTCGGACCGCATCAACCAGCTGCGCGCCGGGGTGCTCGGCGCGAACGACGGCATCGTCTCGGTCGCGGGCCTCGCTGTCGGCGTCGCCGGCGCCACCACCGACATCCGCTGGCTGCTGATCGCGGGACTCGCCTCGCTGGTCGCAGGCGCGCTGTCCATGGCGATGGGCGAGTACGTCTCCGTCTCCACCCAGCGCGACACCGACCGCGCCCTCATCGCCCGCACCCGCGCCGACCTCGCCGCCGACCCTGCCGGCGAGCACCGGCACCTGCTCGCGGCGCTCACCGAGTCAGGGATCCCGGGCGACGTGGTGGGTGAGGTCGCCGACTCGATGGAGCGCCACGACGCGCTCACCGCCCACACCCGCTTCCGCCACGGCGTGGAGCAGGGCACCGTCGTCTCGCCGCTGTCGGCGGCGCTCGCCTCGCTGCTCTCCTTCACCCTCGGCGGGATCATCCCGCTGCTCGCGATCCTCGCCAGCCCGCCCGTGCTGCGCCTGCCCGCGACGCTCGTCGCCGTCGTGGTCGCGCTCGCGCTGCTGGGCGTGGTCAGCGCCCGCCTCGGCCAGGCCGACGCCCGCACCGCCACCGTGCGCACGATCATCGGCGGGGTGCTCGCGCTCCTGGTCACCTACGGGATCGGCGCGGCGCTCGGGGTCGCGATCGGCTGACCGCGCGGTGCGCTCTGCGACGCTCACCCTCTCCTGAGACGCACGACGCCGCCGGATCGCCGCACATGCGGCGACGCAGGCGGCGTCGGGGTCCGGTGGGCGCGGGGCGCCCGCCAGATCACTTCTCGATCGAGACCTTCTCGATGACGACGTCCTCGAGGGGACGGTCGCGCATGTCGGTCTTGACCGCTGCGATCTCGTCGACGATCTTCTTGGACTCCTCGTCCGCGACCTCGCCGAACACGGTGTGCTTGCCCTGCAGGTGCGGGGTGGGGCCGACGGTGATGAAGAACTGCGAGCCGTTGGTGCCGGAGGGGCGACCGGTCAGCGCGTTGCGGCGAGTGCCGGCGTTGGCCATGGCGAGGACATAGGGCTCGTTGAAGTTCTTCTCGGAGATCTCGTCGTCGAAGGTGTAGCCGGGGCCGCCGGTGCCGGTGCCCAGCGGGTCACCGCCCTGGATCATGAAGCCGGAGATGATGCGGTGGAAGACGACGCCGTCGTAGAACGGACGGGTGACCTTCTCGCCGGTCTCCGGATCGGAGAACTCCTTGGAGCCCTCGGCGAGGCCCACGAAGTTCTCGACCGTCTTGGGGGCGTGGTTCGGGAACAGCTCGATGCGGATGTCCCCGTGGTTGGTGTGCAGAGTTGCGAACATGGCGCAATCCTCCCACAGACCGTGCGTGCGGGCCGTGCGCACGGACGCTGCGCGGACCGGACCAATCCTCCACATCGCCGCGGCCTGGCACATCCTCCGCGACTCCGCATCCGCTGTGAACGCCGCGGGGTGGTCGCGTTAAGGTTGTGCCACACGGGTCGTGGCAGTCGTCGGCTGCCCCGGCCCAGGGACCACCGTCGGCCCGACCCGACGGATTCGACCGAAAGGGGAACCCCATGGCGCTTGGAACCAAGGCCGAGGCGAAGAAGGCCAAGAAGAAGGCCTCGAAGGCCCTCGAGGCCGCTGGCGCGTCCAGCCAGAACGCCCAGAAGGCCGTCGAGGAGCTGCAGAAGCTCGCAGCCCAGGTGGGTCCGGTGGTGTCCGAGGGCGCCCGCGAGGCCCGCTCGAAGGCGACCGACCTGTACGGCCAGTACGTCCCCGAGGCGCAGCAGAAGCTGCGCGAGCAGGGCGACAAGCTCTCGCAGAACCTCGGTCCGCGTGCGGACAAGCTCCGTCACGACCTCGAGGACGACTACCTCCCCCGCGCCCGCAAGACCGCCGAGACCACCGGCACGGTGCTCAAGGCTGCCGTCGACGCGGCGCGCAAGGAGCTCGACAAGGGCCAGGGCGACATCCGCTCCGCGATCGTGGAGCCCACCCCGCAGAAGAAGAAGGGCCGCGCCGGCAAGGTGCTGCTCATCCTGGGCCTGGCCGCCGCCGGTGCCGCCGCGGGCTACATCGCCTGGCAGAAGACCCGCCCGGTCGAGGACCCGTGGGCACCGCCCGCGGACTTCGCCCGCGCGCACTACCCCGCCTCGGCGGGCACCGAGTCCGACTCCTCGACCGTTTCCGACACCGTCGGCTCGGCCGACGCCGGCGACGTCGCCTCCGCCCTGAAGGGCGACTCCCACGGCGGGAACACCACCCCCAAGGAGGTCAAGGTGGACTCGGATCCCGAGGCCACCACGGCCGACGAGGAGAAGCGCGGCAACCACCGCGGCGACGCCTGATCCCAGGCCCTCCGCAGCGCGAACGACTCGCGTGACGCACGTGCCCGACGGCGCGGCGGTCCCGTCCCCGGACGAGGAGCGCCGCGCCGTCGGCGCGTCCGGGGGCGCCGACGAGCACAGTGGTGCGTGCGGAGTCGGCGGACCGAGCGGTCGCGACGTCGGCAGGATCCTGACGGAGCGTCTGCGGCTCGCGCCGGTCACGGAGGCCGACGAAGCGGAGCTCTACGTCCTCCACTCGGATCCGCGCGCCTTCGTCGAGGACTCCACGGACCCGCTCACCGACCCGGCGCAGATGCGCTGGGTGCTCGCGCAGTGGCGGCAGGGCTGGGAGCGCCACGGGGCAGGCCACCTGACCGTACGGGCACGGGAGGGCGCCGACCTTCCGGTCGGTCTGCTGGGTGTGGTGGGTCTCGCCCGGCTCGCGCGCGACGTGGACCGGGCGACGGACGCACGCCGGACCCACGGCCCCGCTCCGGGCGCCGACGACGACTCCGGCGCCACGACCACCGCCGCTGCCAGGACCATGCTGAGCGCGTACTGGCGGCTCTCGCCCGAGGTGACCGGTCGCGGCGTCGCGACCGAGGCGATGCGCGCGGTGCTCGAGGCGCTGCCCGCAGGGGCACGGCGCGGCCCCCACGCGGCAGGCAGCGACACGGGCACGCACGACGGCAGAGCCCTGGACGACGCCACAGCCCTGGACGACAGCACAGCCCAGGATGACCGCACGGTCCCGTTCGAGATCGTCGCGATCACGGACCGCGGGAACACGGCCTCGCTCGCCCTCGCCTCCCGACTCGGCTTCCAGCCGGCTCCGCCGGACCGCTCTGTGCCCGGCGGGCGCGCCGACGACGTGCTCCTGCTGCTGGACCCGTCGGCCACCAGCTGATCACGCCGGCACCCGCACCCTCCGGCCCTCCTCCCTAGACTGACGCGCATGCCTGCTGCCACGCCCGGCCCCGGGGCGGGCCGCTACGCCCCCTCCCCCAGCGGCGACCTGCACCTGGGGAACCTCCGCACCGCGATCCTGGCCTGGGTGCTCGCGCGCCGCACCGGCCGCGCCTTCCACCTGCGGGTCGAGGACCTCGATCGAGTGCAGGAGGGCGCCGCGCAGCGCCAGCTGGAGGACCTTGCGGCGCTGGGCCTGGACTGGGACGGCGAGGTCGTCCGCCAGTCGGAGCGCGGCGCGGACCACGAGGCCGCGATCGGCTCCCTGACGGCGCAGGGCCTCGTCTACGAGTGCTACTGCACCCGGCGGGAGATCCTCGAGGCGCCGAGCGCCCCGCACGCCCCGCCCGGCGCCTATCCCGGCACCTGCCGCGACCTCTCCTCCCCCGAGCGCGAGGCCGGTCGCGAGCGGATGCGGGAGCTGCGACGCGAACCCGCGCTGCGGCTGCGCGCCGAGGTGACGGAGTGGAGCGTGCAGGACCTCTGGGAGGGCGAGGTCCGCGGCGCGGTCGACGACCTCGTGCTGCGCCGCGGCGACGGCGTGGTCGCCTACAACCTCGCCGTCGTGGTCGACGACGCCGCGGCCGGGGTCGACCAGGTAGTCCGCGGCGACGACCTGCTCAGCTCCGCCCCGCGCCAGGCCCATCTCGCGCACCTGCTGGGCCTGCCCGAGCCGACCTACGCGCACGTCCCGCTCGCCCTGAACACCGCGGGCGCGCGCCTGGCCAAGCGCGACGGCGCGGTGACGCTGCGGGACCGGCTCGCCGCCGGGGAGAGCGCGGCCGACGTCGTCGAGCGGATCGGGGACTCGCTGGGAGTGCCGGACTGCCGCTCCGCGGCCGATCTGCTGGAGGCCTGGGACCCGGCAGGGATGTCCCGTCGGCCGTGGGTGGTGGATCTGCCGGCCTGAGCCGCCCGGGCCGGGCCCCGTCGGCCGATCGGAGCCGGGGGGAGCGGCCGGGTTCCTCCCGCCACACTTCATCACAGACGGGGTCACAAAACTCAATACACGGATGTATCGTCACCCTGTGATGCGATACCTCCGTGCTCTCCTCACCGCGCTCTCCTCCGCGCTGCGCGCCGTCCTGTCCGCTCTCGGCACCGCCGGTGCCGCCCTCGGGCGGGGCGCGTCCGCCGCGGGACGGGGCGCGGTCGCCCTGCTGCCCCGGGAGTGGAAGAAGCCGATCGCGGCTCTGTTCGTGACCGGACTGGCCCTCGTGCCGCTGGTCTACTCCGGCAACATGACCTGGTCGTTCATCGACCCGAGCAACAACCTGAACCACATCACCGCAGCCGTGGTGAACGAGGACACCGGCGCGGACGCGGAGAGTCCGGACGGGGAGGTCTCCCACATCGACGTGGGCGAGGAGTTCACGGAAACCCTGCTGGAGAAGGACCAGGAGAACCTCTACCACTTCGTGGAGGCCTCCCCCGCCGAGGCGCAGCGCGGCCTGGCCGACGGCACCTTCGGCGCCACCATCACGATCCCCGCCGACTTCTCCGAGAACATCGCCTCGCTCGGCGGCGACGCGATGGAAGCGGCCCCCGCGATGATCACCGTGAGCACGAACGACTCGGTGAACTACGTCGGCGGCAACTTCTCCAAGTCCGTCGGCACCGCGCTCACCGACGCGCTGCGCGCCTCGGTGCTCGAGGAGTACCTCGACAAGATCTACGTCGGCTTCACGACGATCCATGACGGGATCGTCGACGCGGCCGACGGCGCCGCCGAGCTCTCTGACGGAGCGAGCGATCTCCACGACGGCACCGGCGACCTGGTCGACGGCACGGCTGAACTCACCGACGGCACCGGCCAGCTCGCGGACGGGTCCGCCGAGCTCGCCGCGGGCGCGGTCGACCTGCACTCCGGCAGCCTCGACCTCGTGGTCGGGCTGGATCAGCTCACCTCCGGCGCGGTCACGCTGCGCAACGGCGTCGCGACCCTCGACGCCGGTGCGCAGCAGCTCTCCGGCGGGCTGGCGACCCTCGACGAGAAGGGGCGGCCGCTGCGCAGCGGCGCGGACGAGCTCGCCGGCGGCGCCGAGCAGCTCGCGACCGGGGCGAGCGATCTCGCCGGCGGGGCGGGACAGGTCGCCGACGGCACCCAGCAGCTGGACGAGACCGTCACCGACGCCGCCGAGCGCGCCCGCGAGCTGGGCGTGACCGAAGAGAGCGTCCAGGCCACGAGCGAGGACCTGGTCACCGCGATCGACGACCTCGAGCGCACGATCGACGGGATGCCGGAGCTGCTGGACGCCCCGGGCGAGGCCGCCGCCACCATCGCGGCCACCACCGAGAGTCTCGACGAGAAGGCCGGCGAGCTCGCCGAGACCGCCCGGAACCTCGATGAGTCCACGGGCGATCGCGCCCAGGACGCCCGCACCCTGCGCGAGGGCGCCGAGTCGATCGCCGGTGAGGTCGAGACGCTCGACCAGGCCGTGCAGGACGCGGCCGAGGCCACCTCCACCTCGGCGCAGTCCGCCGAGACCTCCGAGGGCTCCGCCGGGGAGCTCGCCGACGGCGTCGACGAGCTCGCAGGACTCTGCGCCGAGGCCGGCGGAGGCTCCGGCGAGGCGTCCGACGGGGGCGGCGAGGGGTCCGAGCAGCCTTCCGCGGCCGAGTCAGCCGTCTGCCAGAAGGCGGAGGAGCTCGCCGGCACCACGCAGAAGGTCCGCGAGGACGCCGAGACCTCCACCGCCGACGCGGCCGAGGCCGACCGCCTGGCCCGGACCGCCGCGGAGACCTCCACCGACGTCGCCGACACCGCCGAGGGCATGAGCGACGCCGCCTCCGGTATCGAGGAGTACATCGAGACCCTCTCCACCACCACCACGGCACTCGCCGAGGGCGCCGCCGCTCTCGAGGGCACCACCTCGACCCTCGCCGAGGACACCTCGACCCTCAGCAGCGACCTCGGCACGGCGCGGGACGACCTCGCCTCCGCCGTCCCGTCGGCCGAGCCCGGCCAGAGCGCCTCCGACCTCGCCGCGGAACTCGCCGACCAGGCCCGCACCGCCGCCCTCGCGCTGCCCGAGGCGTACCGCACCCTGGACCAGGGCGTGCAGGACATCCACCGTCTGAACTCCGGCGCCCGCGAGGTCGCCTCCGGCGCGGACCAGCTCGCCGCCGCGACGGGCACCGCCCGCGACGGCGCCCAGGACCTCGCCTCCGGCGTCACCCAGTACACCGACGGCGTCGGCTCGGCCCGCGACGGCGCGGATCAGCTCGCCGACGGCACCGGAACCCTCAGGGACGGCGCCGGCACGCTCGCCGACAAGACGGGCGAGGCCCGCGACGGGGCGCAGCAGCTCGCCGACGGCACCGGCACCCTCGCGGACGGCTCGGCCGAGCTCGCCGACGGCGCCCGCCAGGTGGACGACGGCGCGACGCAGCTCGCCGACGGCGCGACCGACCTCGACGACGGCGCCGAGAAGCTCGACGACGGCTCGACCGAGCTCGCCGACAGCCTCTCCGACGCGAAGGACGACGTCCCCTCGTACACCGACGAGGAGAGCAGCGAGCTCGCCGGGACCGCCTCGGACCCGGTGCAGATGAGCTTCGAGCGCCAGAACGATCTGGGCCGCTTCGGCGAGGGCCTCGCTCCGCTGTTCCTCGCGATCAGCCTGTGGGTCGGCGGCATGGCGATCTTCCTGATGATGCCGCCGTTCTCCTCCGAAGCGATGGCGCGCGGGACGGGGCCGGTGCGACTGCTGGCAGGCGGGCTCATCCCCGCCTTCCTGCTGGGTCTCGTCCAGACGCTGATCGCCGTCGGGGCTCTGCACTGGCTGATCGGCCTCACCATCGACGACCTGCCGCTGATGTTCGGGCTCGCGGGGCTGACCTCGCTGGTGTTCGTCGCGCTGAACCACGGCTTCGGCGCCCTGTTCGGGCCGGTCGGGAAGTTCGTCGCCCTGGTGCTGATCGCGCTGCAGATCTCCGGGGCGGGCGGCACCTACCCGGTCCCGACCCTGCCGGGCTTCTTCCAGATGCTCCACCCGTACCTGCCGATGACCCATGCGGTCGACGCCTTCCGCGGAGCGATCGGCGGGGGCTGGATCGACCCGGCCGGGGACCTCGCCTGGCTGTCGGGCTGGCTGGTGGTCGGCGTCGTCCTGGGGCTGCTCGGCGCGGTCGTCCAGCGGCGCCGCACGCTGCGCACGCTCGGCACGGACGAGGGCGGACCGGACGGCGTGGACGAGGAGGAGCCCGAGACCTCCACGGGCTCCGCCGCCCGCGCCTGAGGCGCCGGCGCTTCGCCTTGACAGCCGCGCCGGGTCGGTCCCGACAGGCCAGGCACTGCACCCAAGCGCCCGGCGGCCCGGTGCCCCGGTGCCCCGGTGCCCCGCGAGGCCCGAGGCCCGGTGCCCGGGGCCCCGGTGCCCCGGTGCCCCGGTGCCCCGGCGGGAGCGTGGTCAGGTCATGGCGCAGGGCGTACCACTATGCCTATATAGGCGTAGTGGTACGCCCTGCGCCAATACCCGTCACCTCAGCACCTGCCCTCACTGGTCCTCTTGCCCCCCGGTCGCCCCCATCCGCCCGGTCACCCACGGCGCCGCACTATCGGTCGACAACCTCCGTCGAGGCTCGGCGACGTCGGTCCGAGCCCTGAGTCCCCTTCGGCCCGGCCGCCCCTGCCGGTTCCCTGCTCCTCGGTCTGTCCGGCTCCGCCCCTGCCGGTTCACCGCACCTCCCCTCCACAGCCCTCCCTCGTCCACATCGCCGCCCTCGCGCCGCAACAGCGGTCATGTCGTGGCTGTACTGATGCGATGCAGATTCCAGGGATCATCCATCGCTCAGACCTGCGCACTGTCGGCATCGACGAGGCGGCGCGCCGACGATTCCTCCGGCGCGGTCTCATGCAGAGGGTGGACTGCTGGTACGTCCGGAGCACGGCGCCGGCGAATCTTGTCGCACTTCTGGAGCAGGGAGTGCGGCCGACCTGCGTCAACGCTGCGCGGCACCACGGCCTGTGGATCCCTCTCCACGCCGGCGAGCACGTCTACCGTCCTCGCGTCCTTCCGGAGTCCGGCCGGCCGACGTCGCTCGTCCTGCACGGCAGTGAGATGCGGAGCTGGCCGGATCGCGATCCGGTCGCCGAGCTCGAGCTGACGCTCGAGCACGCCGGCAGGTGCCTCCCCGTTCGGGACGCGGCGATCCTGTTCGAATCGGCGCTGAACAAGGGGCTGCTGACCTGGCATGTGGCGCAGCGGATCGTCTCCGGTCTCCCCTCCTCCCGACGGAGGCAGCTCGCCCGTGTCTCCCCGCTCGCCGAGTCCGGTACCGAGACGGCCGTGCGCTGGTGGCTCGAGTCGCTGCACGTGCCGGTCACGCCTCAGGTCGTCGTCCCGGGCGTGGGACGAGTGGACCTGAAGCTCGGCCAGAACTGGATCATCGAGTGCGACAGCGTCCAGTTCCACGACAACCCCCGCCAGTACCACCTGGACCGGGCACGGGATCTGCAGCAGCAGGCCCGCCGCTACACCGTGACGAGGCTGACCTGGGAACAGGTCTTCCTCGACTGGGAGCGGACCTCCGAGCTGCTGCTCACGATCCTCCGCCGACGGGAGCACCGCCGCCCTCTCGCCTCCTGAACGTGCCGTCTCATGGGGTGTGGCTGCGGGCGTGGTCGGGTCATGGCGCAGCGCGTGCCTCTATGCCTATATAGGCGTACCGGCACGCTGCACGCCAATACCCGTCCATCCTCCTCAGGTCAGACGAACCGGACGCGACGGGTCAGGCGGGGATCGGCAGGTCCGGACGGACGGCGGGGCCGCCGACGGTGGAGGTCCCGGTCGCGGGTCCCGTCCCGCGGCCCAGCGAGCGGATATCCCAGCCCGCGTCCTGCCACGCCCGCGGGTCCAGGACGTTGCGGCCGTCGATCATGCGCTGCGCGGCGACCAGGTTCCGCACGCGCACCGGGTCCAGGCCCTTGTACTCGCTCCATTCGGTCAGCAGCAGCACCAGCTCGGCGCCGGCGAGCGCCTGCTCGGTGTCGGCCTCGCCGACCAGGCCGGGGACGCGCTTCGCGGCGTTGTCCAGGGCCTCGGGGTCGGTGACCGTGACATGGGCGCCCGCGGACATCAGGCGGGAGACGACCTCGAGGGCCGGGGAGTCGCGCACGTCGTCGCTGTCGGGCTTGAACGCGGCGCCGAGCACGGTGATGCGTCGGCCGGCGAGGTCGCCGAGCAGCTCGCGGGCGAGCTCGACCACGCGCACCCGTCGGCGCTGGTTGACGGCGTCGACCTCGCGGAGGAAGCCGAGCGCCTCGCCCACGCCGAGGTCCTCGGCGGAGGCGATGAAGGCGCGGATGTCCTTGGGCAGGCAGCCGCCGCCGAAGCCGATCCCGGCGCGCAGGAACTTCGACCCGATGCGGTCGTCCATGCCGATCGCGCGGGCGACGTCGGTGACGTCGCCGCCGGTGGCCTCGCACAGCTCCGCGATCGCGTTGATGAAGGAGATCTTGGTGGCGAGGAAGGCGTTGGCGGAGACCTTCACCAGCTCCGCGGTCTCGAAGCCCATCACCAGGCGCGGCACCTCGGCGGCGATCAGCCGCGCGTAGACCGCGTCCAGCAGCGCGATCTGCGCGTCGGCCGCGGGGGTGCCGGGCGCGGCGACGCCGTAGACGAGACGGTCGGGGGCGAGGGTGTCCTGGACGGCGAAGCCCTCACGCAGGAACTCGGGGTTCCACATCAGGTCCGCGCCGGGCACCGCGGTGAGCTGGGCGCGCAGGCGGCGGGCGGTGCCGGCGGGGACGGTGGACTTGCCGACGACGAGGGTCGGCGCGCCGCCGCGGGCGGGCAGCACTGCGGCGAGGGAGGCGACGGCGGCCTCGAGGGAGCGCAGGTCGGCGCCGAATCCGTCGGCCCGCTGCGGGGTGCCGAGGCCCAGGAAGTGCACGTCGGCGTGGGCGATCTCGGCGTAGTCGGTGGTGAAGCGGAGACGTCCGGCGGCCAGGCCGCGGCGGAGGATCTCCTCGAAGCCGGGCTCGTGGAAGGGGGCACGGCCCGCCTGCATGGCCGCGACGCGGCCCGAGTCCACGTCCAGGCCGATCACGTCGTGGCCGAGCTCGGCCATCGCGGCGGCGTGCACCGCTCCCAGATATCCCACACCGATGACGGAGACGATCATTGCGCTTCCCTCCCACTGGCGGCCGCAGCCGGTCCCGGACGAGTCCCTGTCACCGTGACAGGCGCAGGTGTCATCGAGGTGTCGCGGGCATGGAGGGCAGGAGAGGAGCAGGTGCCCGGCGGGGCGCGGGTCAGGCCTCGGGGTCGTCGGCCTCCAGCAGCCAGGTCGCCAGGCGGCTGTCGGGGTCGTCGGCGAGGCGGTCGGGGTGGCCGTCCTCGACCAGGCGGCCGTCCTCGAACCACAGCACCCGGTCGGCGCCGCGCACGGTCTCGGGGTCGCGGCTGTGGATCAGGACGGTGCGGCCCTCCCCCAGCGCATCGAGCGCGGCGAGCACCTCCGCGCGCTCGCGCGGGGCGAGCTCGGCGTCGGCGCGGTCCAGCAGCACCACGGGCGCATCGCGCAGCAGGGCGCGGGCGATGGCGATGCGCCGCCGGCGCCCGTCGGTGAGCGCGGCGCCGCGGCGCACCAGCAGCGTCTCGTACCCGCTGGGCAGCTCGGAGTGGAGGACGTCGGCGCCGCTGCGGCGTGCGGCCTCGGCGACCTCCAGGTCGTCCGCCTCGGGCCGGCCGGCGCGGATGTTCTCGCGCACGGTCTCGGAGAACAGCGCGGGCTCGCGCTGGACGACGGCGAGGGCGCCGCGCAGGTCCGCCAGCGACAGGGAGCGGGTGTCGTAGCGGTCCAGCAGCACCCGCCCGGTCTCGGGCTGGTCGAAGCGGAGCAGGTAGGACAGCAGGGCGGAGGCCTCGGCGCCGCTGCGGTCCATGAGTGCGACGCGCTGACCGGCGGGGATGACGACGGAGATGCCGTCGAAGCGGGGGCCGCGCTCGGAGTGCGCGGTGATCGCGGAGAACACGACCTCGCCGCGCAGTCGGCCGACGCCGAGGGTGCGGGGCGGCTCACCGATCGCGGCGGTGCGGGAGAGGAGGTCGGAGAGGCCGGACGCGGCGGTGACGGCGGCGGAGATCTCGGCGCGGGAGCGGACGATCGCGTCGGCCAGGGGGACCGCGGCGAGGGTCGCGGCGAGCAGAACGACGAGGTCCCCGGCGCTCTCGCCGCCGCCGAGCAAGAGCACGGCGACCGCACCGGCCGCGCCGATGAGGGCGTGTGCGGCCAGGCCCAGCACCCGGCCGCGGCGGGCGGCGGAGCGGGAGCGGGCGGCACGGGCCCCGACCTCGGCGAGGGTGCCGGCGGCGCGGTCCTCGAGGCCGTAGGACTGCACGGTGCGGGTCGCGGCGAGGAGCTCCTGGGCGGTGTCCGCGAGGGCGGCGGCGTCCGTCCTGGCGGCGGTCTCGCGGCGTGCCCCGCTGCGTCCGGTCAGGATGCTGACCAGGGTGGCTAGGACCGCGGCCAGGATCGGCACGGGAGCCAGGGACGGGGCGATCACGAGCACCGTGATCAGCAGCGTGACCAGTGCGATCACGGCGCCGAGGAGACGCGGTCCGGCACGGCCGACGAGGTCGCGCAGGCTCGCCACGTCCTCGAGCAGTGGGGTCGCGGCGCCCTCGAGGTCCTCGATGTCCCGGCCGGGGCTGAGGCGATGGAGGTGGTGCAGCAGGCGGGAGCGCAGCCCGGTCGCGGCGCGGGAGCCGGCGCCGTCCAGGGATGTGGACGCGAGCGCGCGCAGTCCCACCCCGATCAGGGCGGCCGCGGCGAGCCCGAACGCGGCGGGGAGGGCGGAGGCCGCGCCGGTGCTGCTCGCGGCGTCGAGGCCGCTGCGCAGGGCGAGGGGCGACATTGCCAGGGCGATCGTGCCGAGGACCAGGGTGATCCCGCCCGTGGCCAGGGCGGGCCGCTGGGGGCGCAGGTGCGGGGCGAGCAGCTCGAGCGTCGCGGCGAGGGTGCCGCCGGGCCGTGCGGGCGGAGTGGGAGCGGACTCGGAAGCGGGTTTGGGGGCGGGCTCGGTCGGTCGCTGCGGTGCGGGCTGCGCCTTGTCGTGGCGGGCCGCGGCCGCGCCGGGCTGCGAGGGGCGGTGCGGCGGGCGGTGCGGGGCGCGCGTCGACCCGGCGGCGCTGTCATTCTCGGAGGCCGCGCGCTGCAGGTCCGCTCCTGCCGTGCCGAGGGGAGCGCCCGCGACGGGCGGAACGTCGGACGATGCGGCAGCGACCTGCGCGGCGCCGTCCTGCGGGGCGGGATCCTGCGACGCGGCGGTCTGCGGGTCGGCGCCGAGCGGCTGGTCCACCACGTGCCAGTGCTCCCCGGACTCGGGGTCGCGGTCGGGATCGGCCTCGGGCGCGGTCGGGGCGTCGACGAAGGCCTCGTCCGAGGAGAGCTCGGCCGGGGCCTGCTCCGCGGGGGCCGGGCCGTCCGCGGCGGTCGCGACGGAGGGATCAGCGAGGACGGGCTCGGCCGGGACGGGCTCGGCCGGGGAGGGGTCGGTGGCGGGCAGCTCGTCGGTGGGCGGCTCGGCCCCGACGGCGGGATGCTGCGGAAGTGGTTCGTGGCCGGCGCGCGACTCCACCGGGCCCTGCAGCCACTCCTCCGCGCTCGAGCCGCCGTCCGGCCGCTCCCCCGAGGGATCGTCGACGCCCTGCACGGCCCAGGCGTCCTCCGCCTCGGCCGCGGACCACACGGGGTGCGAGGGCCGCTCCGAGACGGTCCCGGCTGCGGGGCCGGGCGGGTCCGGCGCGTCGGCCGGCTCGGGGCCCGGCTGCTCGGGGGTGGCATGCGCGGTCATCGGCTCGTCTCCTGCTCCTCTGGTGCGCCCCGCGCTGCCGCGGGCGTCCTCCAGTGTGGCATCACGACGCCGTCGCGCCGTCGGCCGCGCCTCGCGGCCGGGTCCCGCCCCCGGAGCGCCACGCCCCGCATCGCCTCCCCTGCACCCTCTCCCCTGCGCCGCACAGCAAGGGGCAGCGCACGGTCTCTCAGCAGCTCCATCGTGAGCGGATTCTGGACGTGGCGGACCTCGGCGCGCTCCCCAAGGGGCGCGCCGTCGTGCTGGCCTCGGGATCGCGGCCGACGCTGGTCACGACGCAGCCGTGGATGGCCGGTCCGCACCGGGAAGCGGTTGAGGCCTCGATCCGGGCGCATGATCCGCTGGCTGAGCGGACCATCGCGGACGCGGAGAGCGAGCGGGCGACGGTGGAGGCGGAGCTGGCGACGAAGGAGCGAGCATGAGCGAGAACGATTGGGGAGAGGAGACGTGGGAGGTGCCCCCGCCTCCCGTGCCCGCCCCGAAGCCGCCGGCCTCGGCGGCTGCTGGCGTTCCGGCGGGTCTGGACGTGGCCGGCGCGGCGGTTGAGGCTGTCGATGCCGCGGTGAAGAAGGCGGTCCGTGGTGAGGTCGACGCGATCGCGACGGAGGCGGTCGCGGGTGCTCTGACCGAGGAGCTGGTGGAGAGGCTGCGCGAGCAGGCGCAGGCTTCGGCGGCCGCGGCGGTCGAGGAGCAGCTGTCTCCCGCGGAGCCCGAACCGGAGACGGAGGCTGATCCGGAGGAGGAGGAGCGGTCGCCGGAGCTGGTCTACGGATCGGTCGACGAGTTCGTGCGGGAGTATCTGCGGCACGTATATCGCGGGGCAACCTCCGATTACCGGGTCTGGTCGGCGCGCTGGTGGGAGTATGACGAAGCGGGGATCCGGCTCGAGGCGCTGTGGAGGGCGTGGGAGCACCTGCGGTTGGACCCGTCCACGGGCATGAGCGTGTGGTGGCGCGATCACGCCGACCACCACATGGCCGTGCTGATGGACCCTGAGGGGCCGTTCGCGTCGTCCAAGCGATTCGACGCGGCGAACGGAGCTGGCAAGGGCGAGCCGCTGCCCTATGAGGCGCCGCCGGAAGGCCTGTTCCCGGACGTACGGAAGCAGCAGAACAGCACGCGGCCTGCAGCGCGATCGGAGCCGCAGCTGCTGGCGCCCCCTCCTCCGGAGGACTAAGACGCGGCCAGTCCCACAGTCCGTGAGGCTCACTCCGATGGGCGCAGCACGGCTACTTTCTAGGTCACACGAAACACGTGCCGGTGACCACTGAGAACACGCGGCGGGATGGGACACCAGACCGCGAGGGCCGCACCTAATGGGCACGGCCCTCCTTCGTATCCGGGGTCAGCCCGAGAGCCCGCGCTCGTCTTGCCAGCTCGCCCCGGCGACGCTATGGCCCATGCGCGCGGCGCGCCCGCCCCGCGTGGCCTCGGTGGCACGCGCCGCGTAACTATTGGGTAACAATCAAGCGAAATCGAGTGAAATGTACACCATGGGTTGCGATTATGGAATCCCACTCAGCGCAAACTCAAAGAGGAGACAATAATGCGCATTCACCTCGCTTCATTTGCGAAGCTACTTGTTGCACTAGCCTTTGCACTTGCTCTACTCACAACTGTAGCATCCCCCTCCGCGCGAGCGGAGGAGGAGCAATCCGCCCAAGGCTCTAATGAAGTCGTGGCGACATGGATTCCCTATGACTACGTCAACTACAAGACGAACACCTCCTGCAACAATCGCCTGAAGTACCTCCGCTCCGTATACCCCGACATGAACCTCTCAAACACGAAGTGCACCGCCAAGACCCTGCCGCAGTGCCCACCTAAGACCGTGTACTGGATTTACATTATCGACCGGGGTACGGCCAGGACTTCGCTGGATGCCGCCGAAGGCCTACAGAGCACGATCAGCCCCAGCGACCTCGCCCTCGCCTGCTGACCCCAACCACGAGTGGGCCGAACCTGACCCTAAAAGTCATGGCTAACGGCGCATAGCGACAGCCCCAACCGGACCAAGGAGCGGTAGAGCGCATTGCTGATCATTACAGGCTCAGGACAAGTACTGTCGGCAAGCCTACTCCCGGAAGGCCCTGACGAAATGGCCGGAGTGAGGTTCGAAGTTCTTGGCAGAACCGACGTAGACGACGAGGATACGCAGTTTCTTGCAATCGTCGATTCGCTAGTCGACCGCGACAGAACGCGACAGTGGAAGAGACTTGTCGACGCTAAGACCCAGGCGAACGAAGTGGTCAACTGTCACTTCTCTGGATTCGCCTCGATCATGGCCCGTGCGGACACCTCAGCGCCGCAGTATCACATTCGAACCTTCTTCATGGCTCCGGATATATCCGCTGTGACGACGTAAGCATGAGAGAGGGCCGCACCTAATGGGTGCGGCCCTTCCTCATGTCAGGGCTCAGCGGGTGAGCCCGCCGCGCTCACGCTGCCGATTCGCTCCGCTGCGGCCGCGGCTCTTGCGTGCCCGCGGGGCTCGGCTGTCCTTGGTGGCCTCGGTGGCGGGCGCTCTGGGAGACTTCGGCGCGCATCTGTCGAGCCACGGTCTCGTGATCGTGGCCCTGGTTTTCAGGGTCGGCGGCGGTGGACGCACGGCGCTCCGCGCTGTCGTACTTGGTGACGGCCTCCTCGCGTGCGCTCTCGGCGCGCTGCTCGTGCTCGTCAGCGAGAGCCGGAAGGTCCGGCCTGTCCTCGTGGCGCTCCTGCGCGCGGTTCTCCTCGGCGGTGGCCTCTGCCATGAGCGCGGCCGCCTCGGCGCGGTCGCGCTGTTCGGCCTGTCGCTGGCGCTCGGCCTCGGCGCGTTCGATCGTGGCCAACTGCTCCTCGGTGAGGAGCTGAGGGTGTGTCTGAGCCAGCGCACGGTCGACGTCGGGGTCCTTGCCCCCCACTGGCGCATGTCGTTGCCAAGCTGACGTGACTCGGTGCCCGGCTGCGTGCCGGCGGTCTTCTCGATCATCTCAAGCGCGCCGGCCTTGCCGAGGTCGCGGCTGCTGTCGTGCTCCTGGACCATCTGATAGACCTCGAACCGGGGCTCTGATGAGCGCTGCTGCTCCACCTCGGCGCGACGGACCGCGGCCTGCTGCTCCTCGGTCATGATCTGCGGGAACTTCGCCGCAATCGCGAGGTCCACGTCTCGGTCCTGGCCAATCCAGCCGCGCATATCCTCGAACTGCTGCCGGCGGGTGGGAGTGAGGTCACCAGCTCGCGGAGTGCGGTCGACGAGAGCGAGGGCATCGTCACGGGAGATGTCGCGCGTGGTCTTCCGATCGTCGTAGCCCTCGGTGAGGACGTACCTGGCGGGTCCGCGCTCTCCTCGCTCGGCGGCGACCTGGGCGCGCAGCTGGTCGGGGGTGATGCCGTGCCGGGTGCGCAGCTCGTCGATGATGCGCTGTTCGGCCCGGGCCGCTTCGGGTTCCTCGTCCCGCCATGCCACGGCGGACTCGTAGGCCTGGGCGATGCGTTCGGGTGATGCGTTCTCCCACCATTCGGCGCGCTGGACCCCGGAGAGGTCCGCCCGGACGGCGCGTTGCTCGCCGGCGAGGCGAGATTGCAGCTCGCGGGCTTCTCGCTCACTGGTGGCCTGGGCGCGGCGCAGGGCGTCCTCGCGCATCCGGGCTATCCGGTCGCCTGCCTGGGCTGCCGCGGTGATCAAGAGCCGCGTCTGGCCCTCGATCGCTTCTTCAATGCCGTCAGATTCGTCGACCATGGCAGGTCTCCTCTCTCATCGCTCGGCGCCGTGCTCGGGGCCGGGCTGGCTTTGTTGACGGGTCTTGCGGGGCTCGATGGGGCGCGGGAGCGGATCAACGGCCGCGGGGGCGTCGTGCGCGTTGCCGGCACGGAGTCGATCGAGCATCGCCTGGGCCTCGGGGTCGAGGGTCGCCGGTCGCTCGAGCGTCGCGGTTGCGCCGGCGGGGCGAGCAGCCGCCGCGGGGGCTGGCAGGGCCTCGCGGACGCGCACGAGACGGGCGCGTGTCTCGGTGGCGAGGAGCTGGGCCTGGCGGTGCTGTTCGGCGGCTTTCGCGGCGTCGTGCACTGACTGTGTGAGCCGGAGGAGTTGCCGGATCATGACGGCCTGGCCGACGGTGCCGCGGCCGCCCCGGGCGGCGGCGGCCAGGAGCATGGCGCTGCCGGAGAGGGCGCTGGTGCCGATCTTCTGCGGTGGCGGGGTGGAGCGGTACGTCTGTGCGGAACGGGACAGGGCTTCGGCGGCCGCGGCGAGGTCGCCGGGCTTCTCCTCGGTGGCGTTGGACCATGCGGCGAAGGCGCCGGCGGTCTGCCGGGCCACGGTGGCCCACGTGTCGCGGTCCTCGAGAGGGACGGTGCGCAGCTTCTCGACGAGCTGGCCAAGCTCACGGTTTCGCTGCTCCCACTGTGCGGGGTCGGGCTCGCGGGCCTCGCGACCGGGCGCGACAACGCGCCGGCCGCGCTTGGCCGCTGTCCATTCGTCGACGGCCTCGCTGGCGCCGGCTGGGGTGTCGGGCCAAGCCTCGCGTAGCCGGGGCAGACGGAGGTCCTTACCGAGGTGTCCGCCGCCGTACCAGATGGGCCGCTCCCCTGCCGTGGGTCGCTCGGCTACGCTGTAGCCCGTCACGACGTCGGTTCGGCCGTCTGCGAAGCGGGGCCGGACCAGGAGGCCGGAGCGGCGCATCCGGCGCACGAACTCGGCCTCGTCGCCGGCGGCTGCCGCGCAGCCGCGGACCTTCACGGCGAGGAGGTAGCGGGGCTGCTCGGTGCGCATCTCGGCGGCGATACGTGCGCGCCGGTGCTCGGCCTCGAGGTGATCCCACGCGGGGCGCTGCTGCTGACGGTCGCTCTTGCGGGCGCGCTCGTACTTGGCGCGGGCGCGGGCGGTCGCCTGGGCCTCGCGCTCGGCCGGCTTGTAGCCGCGGGTGGCGCGCTCTACCTTGGCGGACTCTAGGGGCTCCAGGCCGTGCTTCACCTCGAGCGCGCGGCTGACCTTCTGAGCGCGGTGGTGATCGTTGTGGATGCTGGCCTTGGTGCCATCCTCGCGCACCAAGTCGACGACGATGTGAACGTGGTCGTTGCCGTTCTTCGACAAGCCGTGGCGGACGGCAACCCAGCGGCATGGGTCCTTCGGAGAGTCGGGATCGTCGAACTCCATGGCGCGCACAAAGTCGTTGGCGATCGCCTGCCACTTCTCGTCGGTCTGCACGCCTTCGTCGGCGCGCAAAGACAGAGAGCAGTGCCAGACATGGCCGCCCTTGACGTCGACCTTGAGAGCCGTTTTCGGGCGATCCAGGTGACGGGCGATCGCGGGGCATGTCAGATGGTCTGTGTAAGCCGTACCGAGAGGAACGGTAAGAATCATGACCATGACGGACGAGAAGACGCCGGGTGGGCCCTCGGGCCAGGACCTGGTCGAGCAGTTGATGGCCGCCGGGCAGCTGGACGCGCTGTTCGCTCAGATCGACGCCGGGAACGTAGAGCTGACCGGGGACGGTGGGTTCGTGCCCGCGCTGGTCAAGGCCGCGCTCCAACGGGGCCTGCAGGCGGAGCTGAGCAGCCATCTCGGCTACGAGAAGGGCTCCGAGGACGCATCGAAGCACGCCAACTCCCGTAACGGGACGACGCCGAAGACGGTTCAGTCCGAAGTCGGGCCGATCGCGCTGGACGTCCCCAGGGACCGTGCCGGTTCATTCACGCCGCGCCTTGTCCCCAAGGGCCAGCGACGCCTGGGAGGGCTCGATGACATGATCATCAGCCTCTACGCGGGCGGGATGACGATCCGGGACATCCAGCACCACCTGGCCTCCACGCTCGGCACGGACCTGTCGCACGAGACGATCTCGAACGTCACCGACGCCGTGCTCGAAGAGGTCGCCGCGTGGCAGGCGCGGCCGCTGGAGGAGTTCTACCCCGTCCTCTACCTCGACGCGATCCGGATCAAGATCCGGGAGAACAACCAGGTCATCAACCGCGCCGCCTATATCGCGGTCGGCGTGGATCTTGACGGGGTCAAGCACGTGCTGGGGATCTGGGTGCAGGACACCGAGGGGTCGGCGTTCTGGGCCCACGTCTGCGCCGACCTCGCCAACCGCGGAGTGAGGGACGTGCTGATCATGTGCTGCGACGGGCTGAAGGGCCTGCCGGAGGCGATCGAGGCGACGTCGCCGGACTCGATGGTCCAGACCTGCGTGGTCCACCTGATCCGGGCCGCGACGCGGTTCGTGGCCTACCAGGACCGCAAGAAGGTCGCCGCCGCGCTCAAACCGATCTACACCGCCGCCAGCGAAGACGCGGCGCGGGCGGCGCTGGTCGAGTTCGAGACCTCGCCGCTGGGGCAGAAGTACCCCTCGACCGTGATGACCTGGAAGAACTCGTGGGACCGCTTCGTGCCGTTCCTCCAGTTCCCGCCGATGCTGAGGAAGGTCATCTACACGACCAACGCGATCGAGTCGCTGAACTACCAGCTGCGGAAGGTCACGAAGAACCGCGGCCACTTCCCCTCGACGGACGCGGCCGTGAAGCTGCTCTGGCTCGCGATCTGCAACATCGAGGACAAGCGCGCCGCGGACCGAGCCCGCGACCGTGGCAAGCCCGCGAACGAGCGGAAGGCCCAGGGCCGACTCGTCGACGGCCAGGTCGTCACGAACTGGAAGCAGGCCCTCGCCCAGCTCGCCGCCGCCTACCCCGACCGGATCACCCCCTACCTGTGAACACCCCGCTTACACAGACAAATTGACAGGCCCACCGTCGGCCGAGCGCAGCGAGCCGGGCTTGCCTCGCCCCCACCAGTGCGTCAAGATCCCCCGGTCCAGCACCCCCAGCGGAGCCGAGATGGGGTCACGTGATCGCCGGCGACCCACCCACCTCGCTCGTCACCGCACCCAGGACCCGAGCCAGCCACGCGCCCCGGCCCGCAACACCAGCACTCGACAGCAGGGGCGGGCGCCGTCCTACCGTCGTACGTTCAGCACCGGAGGTGCCGCGCGCGCCTGCCGCGACCTCCTGGTGTCGCCTCAGCGCCGACCGGGGTTCGCGCGGCGAATCGCCTCGTACCAGAACGGCTCCACGCGGCCGCGTCCGGCGCGGTCCTTCGCTCCCTCGAGGTGTACCCGGGCGGAGACCCAGGACATCACGTAGGACTCGACGAGCTCGAGGCAGCCCAGCCACTCCTCAACGGTAAGGAGCAGCTGTTCGTCGCTGACGGTGACCTGGACGGATTCGTCAGGAAGATCGGGGTCCCGCGAGCTGTGGGTCAGGGACACCGGGGTGCCGCCGGCGACGGCGCGGTGGTAGCCGGCAACGACCGACTCGGCCGCGTCGAGCAAGTCCTTCTGCGCGTAGTACCGCGGGTACCGCGCGCGCATCGCGCTCGACCTCCCGGAGGGCGGAGCGGGATAGGGAGTGAAGGGCTGGAGCCTCATGGGCTCGGTGTGCGCTCAGGCCCGGACAGCCAGGCGCCAGCAGGCGCAGTCGGCGTCGAGCGGGGCGAGGAGCGAGGGGTCCGTGCGGTCGAGGGTGCGGACGCTGTTCGCCTGGCTGCCCACCGCCACGGTCACTAACCCAGGTGTCACGCCCATGAAGGGTTGATCTCAATCAACAGTCCATTCTGGACAGTTGCCATCAAATAATGGAGGGCCCACCGACTGGTGGGCCCTCCATCTGAAACGTGCAGGCTTAGGCTTAGTTCCCGGCCGACGTTACGCTAAGAATCTGTCCCGTTTCCGAGTCGTACAGCACGTTAGCAGGCTCGCCGGAATCAATCAGCTCACGCTCTTCTTGAGAGAGCTCCATGGGCACCCCATCACTCGGGGCTTCGGCAGTGCTGGGCTGAGTGCCGACAAATAGAGCGGAGGACCCAACGAAGCAGAGGGCGACCGTTCGAGCAAGCCGAGCAGTTTTTGTCATGAGTTAAACTCCCCTGAACACATCGTTCCGATCGGTCTTTCCGCCGAGGACCTACCCCTGCAACCTACCAGGTGCTGCTCTTAGCTGAGGTACACCCTGGTGCCGTTCACAGCGGCATTGAAGCCGATGCTGCTGTTGGGCCCGAATGATGCGGTGCACAACTGGTTAGGGGACGCGACGGGGAGCCAGCACACGCGAGCGGTGAACTTCTTAGTGAGGAACGTCCCCCGCTCCGGCCAGGAACCAGAAGCTCCGGTCCCATCGAAGCCGTATGGCACCAATGGAGATGCGTAGCCGTACCAGCACGCTCGAGCACTGGTGCAGCCGTTACGAACCGCACCCAAAGGCTGCACAGAGGTTCCCTCTGTGACGCTGATGATTTCTCCTGTCTCGGCATCAAGGAGGACGTTCACAGGTCCACCTGTTTCCAGGAGGCGAAGTTCGGTTACAGAGAGGCCATCGCCATCCTCCGCGTGCGCAGGCTGCAGGCCCCAGAGCGCTGCCACTGACATGAGTGCGAAGAGCATCGTGAGTGTTGAGCGGGCAAGCCGGGACGTGTGGTGCATGATCTCCCCTTCGTTGGTGGCTGTGATCTACACCATAGAGGACGGAGTCCGATTCGGGCTCCTGAGAGCCCAAGATCAAGTGATCTCGGCGCGGTCCAAGAACTCGGACCTGATCGCAGCGCGCGGACACAGCGTGATCCCAGACCCCGACGGAGCGCTACTTGCAGAGTCAGCTAGCGCCGAGCGACTCGATGAGCGAGGGGTCCGTGCGGTCGAGCGTGCGGACGTTGTTCACCTGACGATCCACCGGCACGGTCACCAGCTCGCCAGCCATGGTGGTGGAGACCTGGTCGAGCTGCGCGAGCAGAGGTTCCTTCTGCTCGGGCTCGAGCATCCTGGGGACGAGCCAGTCGGCGACGGCGTCCTCGGCGAGGAAGACGGGCATGCGGTCGTGGACCTCGCCGCCGGCGTCCCGCGCCTCGCGCGTGACGATGGTGAAGGTGACGTCCCAGCCGTCGCCGTCCTCGGCCTTGCGGGCAGCGGTGAGGCCGGCGGCGTGCAGCAGCTGCCCGTCGGGGTGGTGGATGAAGAAGGGGTCCTTGCCGCCGTCGTCGGCCTCGACCCACTCGTAGTAGCCCGTCATCGGTACGACGGCGCGGCCGCTCGAGAACGCTCCGCGGAACATGCCGTTGGTCGCGATCGTCTCCAGGCGCGCGTTGATCGGGCGGGGCCCCTTGTCCTTCGCCCACGCGGGATGCAACCCCCAGCGCGCCAGCTCAAGACTCCGCTGCACCTCACCGTCGTCGTCGACGAACTCGCGCACCACCGGCGCCTTGGTGCGCGGAGCGATGCTGTAGACCGCCTCCCACTGCGCCGCGCGGTCCTGCCCGATGGCCACATAGCTGTGCAGCAGCCCGTCTCCATCGATCTCAAGAACGTATCTGCCGCACATCACGCAACTCTTCCACCATCGGTGAAGCCGATCATAGTCACAGCCTTTTGGGTATTCTCAGAATCTCTTGCTTCACTGTGCATGCAGTTCAGTACCCCAGCACCGGAAGGTCGATCATGGCGCGCAAGACTCAGGTAATCCTCACCGACGATGTTGATGGCAGCGAGGCCACCCAGACGGTGTCGTTCGCTCTTGACGGCGTGGCCTACGAGATCGATCTGAACGACTCCCACGCCGGGCAGCTCCGAGAGCAGCTCGGGACCTGGATCGCCAGCGGCCGACGCATCGGAGGACGCCGCACCGCCGGCACTCGGCGCACCAGCGAGAGCAACCCGGAGCGGACGGCGCGGATCCGTGAGTGGGCGCGCGAGAACGGCCACGACGTCAGCGACCGCGGACGCCTCGCCGCCACCATCATCGAGGCCTACGACGCGGCCCACTGACCCCTCTCCCGAGTCTCGCGGTCGAGGGGTTCAAGGCTCCTCCGGTGTTGATGTAGTAATCATCCCGGCGGAACTGGTCCCGCCCATCCCCGACCGTCACGCTGGGGCAATCGACGTGCTCAGCACTCGAGGCTCTCGATGCGATCGACTGCGAAAGCTCCCCACCCACCTCCGGGTGCATGGGGAGCTTTCGTCGTCATTGCGTAGCGCAACGTCGGAGGTCCTCTTCTAGATCGTGTTGCGAGGATGGCCCTATGCCTCCCCGACCCAGCTACCACGTCTTCCGTGCTGCGTAGATCATGGCCCGCGCCTTCACCCCACACGCTCTCCTCGCACCGCTCGCGCTGCCGTGGACGCTCCTGTCGGTCATTCCTGGCACGCTCCGGCGGGGCCTCTACCTCGACCCCACGCGCACGGGCATGGTGATGCTCTACCGCTCCAGCCCCGTCCTGGACGTGCTCGTGCTGATCCCGATCATCCTGATCGTGTTCGGCGCCTACTTCGTCGCGGCGGCAGCGCTGGTGAACATCGCCGGGTGGCTGGCCTTGGCGCTCCCGGTGGCGACGGTGGTGTTCATGATCGGGCTGCTGTTCCTCCTGCCCCGCGGCGGCGGGTCCCTGTTTCCCTGGGGCCTGGAGACACCGGCCGGGCCGCGCTGGGAGATCGCCGGCCTCACCCAGCTCCCCGGCACCCGCCTCACCGGCATCCAGCTCGCTCTCCGCGCCCTCGACACCGTCCCGCCGCCAGGGTCCGTGATCGTCGCGACCGCGAACTCGGAAGACCTGTACAGGCAGTACCAGGCCTTCGGCTTCATCGGCGGGCCGCAGCATCGCGTCCACCGCGTCGCCACCTGACCACGTGAGCCCCGGCGACAACACTGCAGAACATTAAACGCCTCTTCCCAGGTGATTACTAACATTACTCACCGACAGCGGTGCATCGAGCGATTACTCTACGGAGATTGCCCCCGAAGACTCCTCCATGGGAGGCACATTTAATAGCCGAAAAGCCGGCCGGGTTGACCATACTTTGACATGGTGATACCGTGTCTTGCGAATCGGGTCACAACTGATTCGCCCGCACTCCGCGCACGAAAGCTATTGCGGGGATAGGTATGACACGTGGAAGATTGACAATGCTTCTGATCGTCGGAGTTATTGTCGTCCTGGCGGGGCTGTCACAGTTGCTTACTGAGTCCGGAATAGTCTGGCTGGGGGTGTTACTACTGCTTTCTGCGGTTCCACTGTTCGTAGTGTCAGCGAGAGCAGTCAGCAATCTTAAGAAGCAATAACCACCCGCCTCCCCACCCAGAGGAGACTGCACGTGCTAAAGGAAGCAAGAAACACAGATAAGACTCAACTTGTCCTTGGCTTTGACGGCTCTTCGCATTTAAGGGTGTAGGAGGGGTCTGAAGCCGCCGGCTTCGAGGAGGCTGCGAGCGATGTAGTGGACGAGGTTGCGGAAGCCCAGTGCGGAGCCGCGGAGGTGCTCGAGCCGGCCGTTGATCGCCTCTGTCGGGCCGTTGCTGGTGCCGGGCCGATCGAAGAACGCGAGCACGTCCGTGGCTCGTTTCGTGAGGGTGCGGCCGAGCTTGGCGAGCTCGGGCAGTGCGTCTGGGACGTTTTTGCCCAGCGCAGCGATGATCTTCTCCATCCGCTGCCTCGCTCGGGTCCGGTCGGGTTCTCGGTAGGCCTCGACCGTGGCCTGGTAGACCTCCCACGCCGCTTCGACCGCGATGTGCTGCTCGGCGGTGAACAGGGCGGAGAGCCGGTCGCACTGCCGATCGGTGAGCAAGCTCGTCCCGGTGTGGAGCGTCCGTCGGGTCTTGTAGAGAGGGTCGTCCTTGCGGCCTCTGCGCTTGTGGAGCTGCTGCTGGACGCGTCGGCGGCAGTCGTCCAGGGCGTCGCCGGCCAGGCGGACGACGTGGAACGGGTCCATCACGGTGATCGCGTGCGGGAGAGCGTCCTGGGTCGCGGTCTTGAACCCGGTGAACCCGTCCATCGCGACGACCTCGACGCCCTTCTTCCAGGCCTCGGGGCGGGCCTCCAGCCACGCCTTGAACGACGCTTTCGAGGCTCTTCACAGATGACGGTGTAGTTCGGTTCTGAATCCTCCGGTGTCCAGTAGGGCGCGGATGACGTAGTGGGCAAGGTTGCGGAAGCCCAGCGCGGTGCCGCGGAGGTGCTCGAGTCGGCCGTTGATCGCCTCGGTCGGGCCGTTGCTGGTGCCGGGGTGGTCGAAGTAGGCCAGCACATCGAGGGCTCGGCGTTTCAGTGTCCGGCCGAGGGTGATGAGTTCTTTGAGCTGCTTGGGCACCCCGTCGGTGAGGTCGTCGATCACTGCCTGCAGTTCTCGCTTCCCGGCAGCGCGGTCGGGATGGCGGTAGGCGGCGACGATCCGCTGGTAGACGCCCCAGGTCGCCTCGACCTCGACGTGCTCATCGCTGGCGAACACGGCCTTCAGGCGGGTGATCTGCTTGTCGGTGAGCAGGTCAGCGCCGGTGTGCAGCACGCGGCGGATCCCGTAGAGCGGGTCCCCGGACCGGCCACGATGGCCGAGGGTGGCCTGCTGGACGCGTTGGCGGCACTGATCGACCTTCTCGCCGGCCAGGGCAACGACGTGGAAGGGATCCATCACCGCTGTCGCCTCGGGCAGCTCCTCGGCGGTCGCGGTCTTGAAA